>NZ_JBXUGP010000041.1:0-33359 GCF_057180605.1 Serratia sp. HNCC26DJ206 | reverse complement strand
GCTGACAACCGATGATGAATTCCCCAACTTCTTGAGACAGTGGATCTATCCGGTTTACCGGTAGTTTCCTGGATGGCTTAAATCGCTGAGGCGGGGAAATCAGGATTTGACTTATGCTATTGGCGTGACGAATATTATGGAACCGACACCGAACAACGAATCAGATTGGGTGTTAGACACCACCTCTTCTAATGGCAACTAGCACTCTGAAATTATCCGCTGCTGTACAGCCAGCCCTATCTCTTGATGGGTTTTTTTTTATTGTTGGACTTTCTCCGAAAATCACCCAAGCGGTTTTTTCTGTTATTGGCCCTCGAACAGCACCTACAAAAAACTATTATCTGGATGTGATAAAATGCCTGAACAAACAAAATGAGGTGTTTATATGACAGATGTAAATGTGAGTATGATCGGACTAGAGCTATATCCTGACGATTATAAAGACCATTTAAAGAAGGTGCTTGCTTGTATCAATAACGACGATGGATTATTTGATATAGATTCGTTATCCCTTGAGTTGAAATTCATTAGCAAGGAATATCTCTCTGCTTTGGTGGGGACGCTAAAGGGGAAAGGGTTTGTTATGGAAGATGAGCGCGGAAAAATGAGCCTTTTGGACAGGGGCAGAGATGCTTTCCCTCTAGATTCTTGGTGAGTTGGGCTTTACCGGGATACCGCCCAATCCTTGTCCTGTAACCCAAAATCCTACATGTTGTGCTTTATCAGAGGATAACTCATACTATATATGGTGTTCTAGGGTGTCTGGCTGGCACGTTCCGGGGGGCGGTTGTGACCGGCCAGCACCCTATAGCCTAGGTTTTATTCCCCTATACAGAAAACTCCCCAAATTCCCGCTTCCCTGCCCTGATGCCATCACCGATTTATTGTGATCGTTCATTGTGCTGTTTTACGTCAAAATACCTCCTTTACCCCTGAATTGCGGATTTTGAAAAAATGAGCCTGATACTCCACGACGAGAGCCAGAATTCACGTAGCGCGATCAGTGCGCCGGTGGCGTACTTTGATTACGCCGATGCGCTGGCGATACGGCAGATGGTATTGGCCTGCGGGGATCTGGATCTGCCCCGCTATCTATTGGCCCCGGAAGTGGCCGTTCTGCTGGCCTACCTCCCCGATCTGCGGCAACGCCTGTTTATCGATACGCTGTGGAACACCGGCGCTCGACTGAATGAAGCCCTCGCGCTGACACCGGCAGGGTTTTACCTGGACGGGCCGAAGCCGTTCGTGGTGCTCAAGACCTTGAAGCAGCGCGAACGGGGCAAAGGTCGCCCCCGGAAAGATGAACCGCTCAAGCGCATCGTGCCGCTGCTCGATGCCGGGTATGTGCAACGGCTGCACGAGTACCTCGCCAGTTTCAAGCCGCTGCGCCATGCGCCACTGTGGCCGGTCGCCAGTGACGAAACCCCGCGCAACTGGATCAAGGCCGCACGGCTCCGGGCCGAGCGTGACGGCGTCACCTTTAGTTTGCCGGTGATCACCCCGAAAACCTTTCGGCACAGCTTTGCCATGCATTTGATCCAGTGCAGGGTGCCGCTTAAAGTGGTACAGACCTACATGGGCCATAAAGAGGCTAGCAGTACCGAAGTGTATACGAGAGTGTTTGCGCTGGACGTGGGGCATCAGTACGGCGTGCGGTTCAGCATGAGGGTTGATGTCGCCAAGGGACTGATCGGCGGCAGTAAGTAAACTATGCCTTTTTTACTCAATTACACAAATGAGTGTATGCACATAAAAACACATTTACTCATTTGAGTTAATGTGTATAATTAACTCAATAACACATAAACACATTTGAGTAAATGAGGGTTTGAGTATGAAAATCATTGCATTTCTGAATCCCAAAGGTGGTTCTGGAAAAACGACGGCCACGATCAATTTCAGTGCCTGCCTAGCGAGTTCCGGGTATCGCGTAGCCGTCGTTGATACTGATCCCCAAATGAGTCTGACCAACTGGAACAGTGCCGGGAAAGCTGCTTTTGACGTATTCACCGCGGCATCTGAAAAAGATGTGTACCAGGTACGTAAGGATCTGAGTGACTATGATTTTGTCGTTATTGATGGAGCAGGTTCCCTTTCTGTGATTACCTCCGCCGCTGTGATGGTTAGTGACCTGATCATCATCCCCGTGACGCCAAGCCCCTTGGATTTCTCCGCTGCCGGAACAGTTGTCACGGTACTTGAAGCACAAGCCTATAACCGCCCTGTAGAAGCTCGATTCCTCATTACCCGCAAGATTGAGCAAGCAACCATGTTAGGAGTATTGAAGAACAGCATTGCTCAGACAGGCATTAAAGCTCTGAAGACCGCCATCACTCAGCGCCAAAGCTACGTGAAGTCCGTTCTTGAGGGGGAGAGTGTGTTTGATACCACAGACGGGGCTGCGAAAGGAGAGATCCAGATCCTTACGCGTGAAATCATAGGTCTATTTGAGTAAATACTCATAAACTCAATTGAAGCAGCATACAATTTCAGGTGAGCACATCATGGCATTACAAAAACAGCACACGTCAAAAACAATGAGTTTCGGAGAGCATCGAGACTTAGAAAAAGTAGTCACTGCAACAGCGCCTGTTGGCAAACAAAAGCGGGTGAACGTTAATTTTGATGAGGATATACACCTTAGATTTAAAGCCACGTGTGTAAAGCGTGGGACATCGATTTCTGATGTCATCAAAGCGCTAGTTGATGATTGGTTAAAAGAAAATGAGTAATGACACAAATGAGTAAAAACTCAAAAGTGTAAAAATACCATTGGAGGATATATGGGAAATATCACACTTAGAACAAGCGCCGCCGAGGATGCAGAGATCGCAGTGGTTCAAGGGCTGACGGGCGAGAGAACAGCAAGCAGCGCAATCAAGAAAATCATCGGGGCATATGAACAGCAGCAACAAGAATTACAGCGATTGCGTCAAGAGCTGAGCCGGGAAACCGCTAAAAATGACAGGTACAAGCAAGCCATCACTGCGCTTCAGGCTGCGCAAACTGCACTCTACGGCCTTGCTGATTAAGACGCTAAGTTAATAGTTGAATAAGCTATTAACTTAGTCAGCTAACCACCTAATAAAAGCCACTGCAACAGCGCCACGCCCTACGCATCCCTCGCCCGATCGTTCCGTTCGCCCCGCCCTCCAGGGGCCGTTGGCCGTCTTTGTTAAAATCAGTCAGCAACAATTGACCACATACCCACAATCGAACCCTTTTCGCTTGTTCCGCTCAAAGGGCGCTCCCGTTCGCGGGGTGGCTGGTTGGCCTCCCCGCTTCACTGGCTTCTCTCATGTGGATATGTGGACAATAAGCTAGACCCTTTCACCACTGCCATATATCTCGCTGACCTGTCGCAGAAGTTCGGGCGTAACATCAGGCAGACGGCACTTTCTGGCGGTGTGTTCTCCCAGACCGAGCTGGCGCAGCCATTCGGCCAGACGGGTACGGTCACAGCGGTCTATCAGACGCTGATGCTCTGAGTCGGTCAGGCGGATTTTGATCTCTCTCGTGCGCTTTTCCATACTCATTCCGCTGAGAAATATTCGCACCCAAAGTGCGAAAGTTTCGCAGTGGATGCCCGGAGTTTAGGGGGGCGGCGAGCCCCCCGAAGCAGTCACAGACGGCACCTCGCAGAGGGGACGCTGTGTGTACTGGCTTAAGGTGTGGTGCAGTATGTCATATCCGGAGGTGGCTGCAAAAAAACAGACCTCCACTAGAGAGGCGGTTATCTGATATAGGTTCCAGTGCAAATGGGGTATAGTAGTAGGAGTATGTTTTTATATGAGTTGAAAAAATGAGCACTTCTGAGTTAGCTGATGTCTTAAAGACAATAGAAAATATAACCAACGTAAAAGAGGAAGTAACAGGTAACGATGAGTCATACTCTTTTGGATCACTAGATTATTCTAATCATGAGGTGGGTAGTTTATCCTACACCTATCTTATACAAATAAGGAATGATGTAAAGTTAATTACTTTATCGAATAGTTTCGAGTATGACACCATTGGGCTATATTCCAACGCCAGATTATTTAACATGTTAAACGATTTCAATTCAACATACATGGGGTTCAAAGCTTTCATATTGGAAAAAAGGAAGGATAGGCGCAATGGATTATTGGATTTTAAAAGAGAAAAACTAGATACGTTAACAGTAACATTCAATAGTGATTTGATTTTCACTCGTCAATCCGACTTATTTAAAGAAGAAACAAAGAGCTCACTATTAACTTGCTTGTATATACTCAGTAACGCGCCATCACTATTCAGCGAAATGATGGCGGAATATGGAATAAACCATAAAAACATTTCAAGCGAAAATATGTAGGTAATATGAAATTCATAACACTACTACAATACGCAATCCCATCGCTTATTATATTTTTGTTAAATACAAATGTAACATCTATAGACAGCTCATTTTCTCAATTCATATATCCTATTGTTGTTCTTTTGAGTATTTACATCTCATCTAAACTAACGGAATCGGAAACAAATGAAAAAATAGAAGGTGAGAGAAAAAGTATAAAATCGATCTATCTAGAAATCCTTTCAAGACAGAACAGAAGGCACACCATAGAGCTGGGTGTTGTCAAAAAACAAATTAGAGACGAAATATCAAGTCTCATTCAGAGTGAAACAATAAAAAAAGTCACAGCTATAGAGAGTGAGCTAACTCTAGAAAAGAATAAAACATTTGGAATCACACAAAGAAACGAGGAGCTACAGGAAGAAGTTGAAAACCTGATATTGGAAAATGACTATTACCAAAATGAAAAAATAAAGCACAATGATAGTTCGCAAAGACTTTTAGATTTGATAAGAGGTTTTCATCACAATCTCGAACAAATATTAAAGAAAAGCAACCTCGAGTCTGGTGAGTTGGAAAAAATCAACCAGTTATCTATTGTCCTGCACGATAACATAGATGAATTCAACAGTTCAATTCAAGATATAGTTAGGCAGGAACAGTTAAGAAACGTCAATAAAAGACAACAAAAAAATGGGGGCTACTCATTCAAGTCACCTTTAGATGACAAAGCTGAACGAATGTAGTAATACTTCCTCCTGCTTATCCCCATATCTAACCAAGGGGACTTTTTCTCTATGCTATTCTCGTAGCGAGACAATCCTGACTTAACACCTCTTTTTGACTGAATATCTGATGTGTGCGTTTTTTTTACATAACCACTAGCCTCACTTTCATCCAGAGGCTCTAAAAATTGCAGGTTGTAGGCGCTGGCACTTTCGTAGCAGGCTTTCAGCCATTGACTATAATCAGGCCAGCCCTGACGGATGGCGCGGTATGCCCACTTGCGGGTTTTATCGAACAAGGTGCAATTACGGGGTTTAGGGAGTAACGGAACAGTAAACGCCGTTAAGCGGTTATTTTAAATAACTAAGAATCAAACAGCCAATTTACATCGTAGATTGCCCTTCTTAGCCACCTCATTTACGATAGCCAAATTACCTATACTCATTTTGGCCGTATTTTGCGTAAGCCTATCGGAAATAATCAACTTACTGATTTATCGTAAGCGCTCTTAAATCAGCCTCTGTTTTTTAGCCATTGACTGCGCAACACTGCCTCTGGATTCATTTAATATAGAGGTGATATGATGAAATCACAACAACGTGCTGATTTTTGGCGTGAACAAATTACTCTCTGGCAAGCATCCAATAAGTGGTTCCAAATACCATTTTTTGACCATTTTGATACTCTGTAGTGTCAATTTCGATTTTTGATACCTCTTAACGTGGTTTTTTACACCGTTGGCCGGCTTTGTTGAATAAATCACTTTTGTTTGTACGAGTAGTCAAAAAGAGATCTGTCGCAAAAGATAAATCAGTTACAAGAGAACGCATGCTTCCCAAATGCCCCTAAATCGCGGAAATTCGATTTATTCAACAAAGCCCCGTTGGCCATCGAACCCTAGGTACAGGCAAGCCATCATTACGCTCCAAACTGCACTCTATGACCTCGCTGAATAAGACACTTTTAGTTAGCTATTTGATTAATAAAAGCAACAGCGCCACGCCCTGCGCATCCCTCGTCCGATCGTTCCGTTCGCCCCGCCCTCCGGGGGCCGTTGGCCGTCTTTGTTAAAATCAGTCACAGCAACAATTGACCACATACCCACAATCGACCCCTTTTCGCTTGTTCCGCTCAAAAAGGCGCTCCCGTTCGCGGGGTGGCTGGTTGGCCTCCCCGCTTCACTGGCTTCTCTCATGTGGATATGTGGACAATAAGCTAGACCCTTTCACCACTGCCATATAAGGGGCGCTACAGTCGCCTGTTCAGGGTGCAAGGTCGCCTCTCCCGTGCTTCTCCCCTTCGTATCAGCTTCCGGTTAATCGTTTTTCAATACAACCCTCCTCGCAAGGGTAAATGGCACGCGAACGCGCCCTTGCGTGTCAGAACGCTATCGAAAAGACGAACCGTCAGGCGAAACGAAGACGAAAATCACACAAGACGGAGAGACACCATGACGATCACCCTGAACAGCCAACTTACCTCCCCTAACACGGCACCAGCGACAAGCGTATCCCCGCTTGATGAGTCAGGCTCCTCAAACACGAAATGGTCTAAGGGCAAAAAAACATCCTCAATAGACCTGTACCAGATCGTCACCAATAGCATTATCGAGGCATTGGAAGCAGACGTTAAGCCTTGGGTGTGTCCGTGGAAGCGGGTTAAGGGGATGTCTGGTATACCGGCGAATTACGCAACAAACACGTCTTACAGTGGAATGAATATCATGTTGCTGTGGGCCAGTGCATCACTGCACGGCTTTACTGATAGCCGTTGGTTAACCTACAAACAGGCAGCGGCGGAAGGGGCGCAAGTGCGCAAAGGGGAAAAAGGCACCACCGCCATTTTTTACAAGACGCTGGAAAAAGAAGACGAGCAAGGCGAGATCGAGAAAATCCCAATGTTGAAAACGTTCACGGTGTTTAATGTCCAGCAAATCGACGGCTTGCCACTGGCGGAAACTGAGCAGGAGATTAGCCCGGTGACAGCACCGGCGATCTTTGCCCCGCTTTCGCATGTAGAAACCCTGATCCAGAACTGCGGGGCCGACGTTACCGAACGGGGCCAAGCCGCCTATTTTCGCCCTGCGACGGATGAAGTGGTACTGCCAGAGCGTCACTTGTTTGATGATTCTGCAAATTTTTATGCCACGGCCTTGCATGAGTTGACGCACTGGACAGGTGGAAAAAAACGCTTAAACCGCGAGATGAAAGGGAAATTCGGTTCGACAGGATACGCGTTTGAAGAACTGATCGCCGAACTCGGCAGCGCGTTTCTGATGGCTGATTTAGGGATAGTGGGGGAGGTTCAGCACGACAGCTATATAGCCTCATGGCTGAAATCACTGAAAGACGATAAACGCTACATTTTCAAAGCGGCAAGTGCAGCTTCTAAAGCGCATCGGTATTTGATGGATTGCTGAGGATGGTAAAGCCCTACGGTGTAGGGCTTCTCATTACCGTGCTGGCATTCCGGGCGTACCAGGACGCGCCGGTCGGGTCTTTTTTGCTGGCATTCTGGGCCGCTTCAGCTCGATGCCTGGTGAGACTTTGCTGGCAATTTTGCCGACCGGCGGCGCTGGCCAACTTTTTTTGCTGGCACTCATCAGAGCATTGTCCACATATCCACATGAGAAAAAGCCAGTGAAGCGGGGAGGCCAACCAGCCACCCCCGCGAACGGGAGCGCCCTTTGAGCGGAACAAGCGAAAAGGGTTCGATTGTGGGTATGTGGTCAATGCGGGAGGGTAATAGGCCCATTGCCAGCAAAATCTTGCCCCGGAGCCTGGATCTGAACAGTGAAATGCCAGCAATCGCATCACCGTCCGCCAGCAGCCGGTGATGCGATTGCTGGCAAAACCACACATCAGGGATGTGGCGGCATGATGCCGCCAGTTGGGGGCTACTTCTTGGACTCAAACTCAAAGCTCACCTTGCCGGTAGCGGTGTCCAGCACTAACTTTGCATCAAAGGACTTTCCCGCCTTGCTTTTGAAGCCTTTCAACAGGGCGGTTTTTCCTTTGCTGAACAAGGTTTCTACCTGCGGTAAGGTCAGTTTCTTGCTGGCAACTTCGCCCCACACCTTCAGGTCACACCCACTACAGGCGTAAGCCTTGGTAGAGATCACCACGGCCCCGTTGCATTTCGGACATACAGCCGTTAACCGTGCTAGCTGGCTGCTTTGCGTTTGGGGTACGCCATCGGCCATGCCGCTCAAATCCACATTACCGACCTGACCGGCGATAAAGTCCTCCAGTGCGTCCAGGAACTCATCGACGCTAAGACTGCCTTGCTGAATCATTTGCTGTTGTTCGTGCCAAAGTGCCGTCATATCGGGGGCGGTCGCTATTTCCGGCAGGCTGGCGATAAAACTCAACCCGAGTTCGGTCGGGATCAGCTTTTTCTTCTCGACGGTGTAGAACCCCCGTTTTTGCAACGTTTCCAGCATACTGGCGCGGGTCGCCGGTGTCCCGATCCCCCCGTGCTCTCCGGTTTTACCGGCGTCACGGTCTTTAAGCAACTGGCGGATCTTCGGGTCTTTGACGTATTTGGCGACACGCTGCAAATCTTTTAACAACGTGGCTTCGGTATACAGCGGTAACGGTTTGGTTTTTTCTTTGCTCACCGTGACCGACTCACACAGCCCGGAGTCGGTCGTGCTCAGGGCTGACAGCGCCGCAAACGGGGTCGTTTCGGCGTCGTCCTCCGTTTCGGCCTCATTGTCCTCCGCCCCGGACAGGAGGACTGTCCAGCCGTCCTGCGTGGTTTTGGTCGCTTTAGCGACAAACACATGACTGTTGACGGCAAACGTTGCACTGGCAGCAAGGTAGCGTTTTTCTGGCAGGAATTGCGCCAGATATTGCGCGGCAATCGCCTGATACACCTGACGTTCTTCCGTCGTCATACTGGCGACGTTCGGGGCTGTGGTGGTCGGGATGATGGCGGTATGCGCCGACACTTTCTTGTCGTCAAATGCCCGGCCTCTTTGCGCGGGGTTAGCCTCGCCCAGATGTTCCGCCAACCCCGGCAACGCCGTAGAAAGCGCGTCCAGCGTGGCGGCAGCGTCCCCAAACTGGTCACTGGTCAGATAGTTGCAGTCTGAACGGTTGTAAGTGATGGCTTTGTGGTTCTCACGCAGGGATTGCGTCACATCCAGCGTTTGTTGTGCTGACAGGCCGTGTTTTTTGCTCATGTGCGCTTGCAAGTCGAGCAGTGAGAACGGCAGCGGGGCGGGCGTGCTCTTTTCCTCGGTCTGGCTGGCGGTAACGGTCGCCGGTTGTCCCTTGCAGGCGGCGGCAACGTCATTGGCTACGGTTTCATCAATCAATCGGCCTTTGTCGTCTACCGGTGCGCCCTCTGGCACCTGATAACGCGGGGTAATTCGGTGTCCGATCACGTCAATGTTGGCGCTCAGGCTGTAGAAAAACGCGGTGCTGTGATTGTTGAACGCATTAAAGCGGTTGACGATGAGGCCGAGAATGGGGGTTTGCACCCGGCCCACAGATAACACGCCTTGTACGCCTTTTTTCTGGGCGGCCAGTGTATAGGCGCGGGTCATGTTGAAACCGTACAACTGATCGCCAATGCTCCGGGCCAGCGCTTTTTGTGACAGGCCCAAAAACTCGCGGTTATCGCGCAGGTTCGCCAGCGCCTTTTTCGCGGCAGCGGTGTTGAGGTCATTAATCAGTACCCGCTTCACTGGCTTGCTGTTACTACAGAACGTTAGCACTTCATCAACCAGGAGTTGGCCTTCGTCGTCAGGATCACCCGCATGGACGATTTCGGTGGCCTGACCGATAAGCTGTTGCACTACTTTGAATTGCGCGGCGGTATTTTCTTTCGGCTGGTATTGCGCGGGGCGCAGTTTTAGCGGCAGGTCTGCGGCATTCCATTTCGCATACGCTGGATTATGGGCCTCCGGGGGAGACAGTTCGAGAATATGACCGACACACCACGTTACGGCGTCACCGCCGCATTGAATGTACCCGTCTTTGCGCACGCCTGCGCCCAACGCCTCGGCGATGACTTTTGCCAGCGCCGGTTTTTCAGCAATAAATAATCTCATGTTAAAATCTCCCTTACTTTTTATTAGCCGGATAGCGGCTGTCCAGTTGATAGCCTTCGGCCCACAGACGATTAAATTCCTGGGTGTACTTTGCTGCCGTTGCCGGACTGTCGCGCAGGTAAATCACGTTTTCGGCGTTGCTTTTATCCGCCGCTGCCGAGTAGTTAAACGAACCGGTTTGAACAGACCGGTTGTCTATCACCGCAAATTTGTTGTGCATGATGGTGTAACGCCGGTTAAGCCGTACCGGCACGCCCTGATTGGCGAGAAATGTGACGGCGGTGTATTGGGTGCTGTTGGCTTTCTCATCCGCCAGAACGCGCACCGTAACACCGCGCTGTTGCGCTGCCCGTAGCGCCAGACTCACTGGCTTACTGGTGAAACTGTACGCCGCGAGATCAATGGTGTGTTTGGCATCGTGCAGGGCATCGAGTATCACCGTTTGGGCTGTGCCACCGGGCGAAAAGCCCGTAACAATGTCAACGGCTAAAACAGCCGGAGAAAAGACCGGCAACAGTAACGAGCAGGCGAACGGGACAATCAAAAATTGCCGCATAATTAACCTCGGGTGAGTGAAGGGGGTTTAAAACGAGAGTTCTTTTAATTCATCAAGTGTGAAAAACTGGAAAATGTTACGGTGCCGAGCTTCTAGCTCGATAGGTTTTGAATTGATAATCACGAACTTGATACTTTCAAAAATCTTCATCAGTGAGATTTTTTTCTGTGTATCAGGCAGGACATAAAAAACGGAGAACCACAGTTCATCCGTTCGGGCCAGTAAATGGCTGGCCATTATTTGCTGATACCGTGCTTTTGTTTTCAAACTGCGTTCGGTTTCAATAGCGACCTTCTGCCCGTTCGGCAACGTAATCAGCCCATCAGGACGATGTTTCACATTGAACTTATTTAAAAAATTGTTGCGGTCGCCGTTAATCCATCCGGTAGCGCCTTGCTGTTCCAGCGCAAGGCGGATCGTCTGATTATCCAGGTGGTGATCGAGCATCCACCCTTTTAATTTTGTTGGCTCAAAACGGGGAGGAAACACACTGTCTTCCGGTTTGAATACGACCGACAGGCCATCGTTAGTTATTCCCCATAACGATATATTCCCGGCCCTTGATTCAAAAACATACTTTTGGATCAACCCCATTTCAGTGACTTTATTCAACAGGCGATACAAGACTCTTTTCTCTTTGAAACCGAATAAAAACATTAAGGTCGGACGGTCACTGTAAGTTTCTTCTTTCAGGAACATCAGTAAGGTGAATATTTTTTCTTTCTCACGATTCTTTCGTGATATCGGGTCAGTAATTAAACTTGTCAAAATTACCTCAGAATAAAGGAGACTTTTCTTCGGATTCTACGGTCTTCACAGTAGAGGGCGTGGAGGGCACTTCAACAAAATCCAAATCCTTATGTATTTTCTTTTGTTTTCCCACGGGGGCCGAGTAGATCACTAATGCTTGTTTTTTGACTTTAATCGGAGAAATTAATGCAGCACGGGGCAAATGAGACGTGGTGAAAACGTAACTGACAAAATCCGGCAGATTCAACAGCATGTTTTCATCAATATAAAAGCGATCTGCTTGGCGAATAGTTCGCTTATCATCAATTGTCTCCGTTAGAACGGCACTGGTTTTTGCTGTACGACTTTCATCATCCACCAAAATAGTCCCCGACATTTTGGCAACCCACGCCGCCGTTTCTGGGTTCATTAATCGATACACCAGTTTAAATTTGGCGTTTTCCACCACGGCACCGACTACGGCATCACCATTCAAATCAGCAGGGCAATCACGCAAATCATCGATCGCCTGAAATGCCATTGAAATATGCACCCCTTTATCACGCGACGCGCCTAACCCTTCAAGTGCCGGGCGAGATAGATGATATTTCAATTCATCAAGGAAAATCGCAATCGGTCGAGGTGTGCTATTGATGCGATCACGCGTTTCTGCAATCTGCAACAGACGGACTAAAATCATGCGCTGGGTCATGATGACTTTGCTGTTACGCAAAGAACCAATGATGTAGCAGCACCCGCCCTCATCAAAAATCTTTTTGAGGTCGAAACCATCAACGGCATTGATGGCATTTAATAAAGCGAGTTCTTCAATTTTACCAAAGAAGCCTTTAATGGTTTCGCTGATGCTTTGTACATACTCGCTATTAAAGAGGTCGCGTATTGTAGACGCTGGATTACCTGTTATAAGTTGGGCGACTGCACGCGCAGCACGGCGATCATCTATGCGATAAAAATCCGCTGACTCGCCTTTTTCTGCCAAGCTGAATCCGGCAATAAACAACTCTTCGAGTTGATCTGCCGTCATGCCTGAAATTAAATTAAGTTGATATTCAGGGTCATTCAGGTTGATGAGTGCGAATGGTTTACCCGCATCCTCGCAGGCTTTGCGGAATAGGTGAGGTGCCCATTCATCATTTTTAGGGTCTAATACAAAAACACCTTCGCCCGCCATAATGCTTTGTGTCAAAAGCAAACCTGTTGCAACACCTTTACCCGCTCCCGTGGTGCCGATAATGGCAGCATGTTGTTTTTGCCAATCTGAAATAGGAATGTACATCGGCTGATGATGTTCATCGAGTCCAATAAAAATCCCTTTTTTGAGGTCAATGTAATCAGACGGATTGTAATTTTCCGTTTTTGGCAACAGCGATTTTACGTTGCGAACGTCTGTTCTTACATTACGTTCCAAACTGGATTTTTTAATCAGCTTGTGTTTCAGCTTGTCCAACTCTGGCGTCAACAATCGCCGAGCAACATAGTGAAAAACAATCCCGACTGCCGTAAAAATGACAAGGGCCATCCATAAAATAGGGGAGGTGTTAAACCCCGCCTTCCCTTCATAAAAATAATGGACAACAGCAAAGCTCAACGGGGAGAGTGTGCCAAACAATAAACAGATAAACGAAAAAATAATAATACACCGTTGCCATATTGGGGCTTTCTGGTGTTCGTCTTTGGTCAGGAAGAAAATAAAGGGCAGTGTTAACCCTGCCAATAATGACAAGAGTAATTGGTGCGACTGCAAATAGGTGAAGAACGCTATAGCGTTATCACCTATTGCCGCCAGCTTCTGCATCGCTTGATTGCTCATATATGTACACTCGGTTGGGTTGTCTCGGCCCCATGCCTCGGCCCCTATCCTCGGTCACATATAGGGGTCGAGAGCAGGGGCCGAAAATTCAGGGGATTTGATTCAAGGTATTGTGACCGCTACGCGCTCAAATTGGGATAACTTGCAGTTACCCCAATCAACGGCAATCGCCACTCCGTGCGGGCTGGACGCCCTTACTGCATGTCTCTAGGGGGTAATGCCTCTCCTGAACGTCGAGTCAAAACCCCCAAGGTCAAATACAGGGGCAGTTCGTCCGCGCTACGCTTGACCACCCCCCTAATGAAGTGATTTTTCCCTCTATTTTTTCCCTTTGGTCAAAACTAGCGGAAATCACTACTCATTATGGAGGTGGTCAAGCGTCGTTCGTCTTTTCTTCGTTCCTCAGAAAATGCTCTCTAGCCTTGACGAACTGCCCGGGGATTCTCCCCCCAAATTAACCGCCCACTGGGGTGGGCTTTTGCTCGCTGGGGCGGCAAATTAATTAGGCTCCCCCCTGCCGACTCATTTTTATATCGCCCCTGGGGGTGGCTCAATAAAAAGTATCGTCGATGGCTCTCAGGCTACGGAAATTAACAATCCCTTCGGTATTGAATTTCCTGGCTTCGATGCCACTTTAAAATTAACAATCCTTGGGGATTGAATTTTAAAGCCTAAAGTCAAAAGACTAAAACCAAAGACAATCTTAGTCTTGCGTTGATGAGGGTTCTTTAATCAGGAAATCTTCCAGCGATTGACCGGCGGCTAATGCTGCTTCAATCGCCTTCGGTTTTTTCCCTGCCCCCGACCACATCTTCATTTCGCCGTTCTCTTCAAACGTATACTTGGGTTTTTGTCGGGTGCGAGGCTTTTTAATGTTTGCTGTTTCATGTCCGGTCAGTTCTGCCAGCGTGAAGCCCTCACTTGCAATAAACGCCAGCAATTCTTTTTTCTTCTTCTCCTGCTCCCTCAATGCCTCCTGCTCTCGTTCAAAATCGATTTTACGTTCTGCCAGTGCCGCGCCGAGTTTCTCAAGCGCCTCCACTAAAAAACCGTAATCGGTATCACGTACAAAGGCGTTAATCGTTCGCGTACTCGAGAGTACGCGTTTAATCTCGGTGTAATGACCTGCCATTTAATAATCTCTCAGGTTGTGTTGAGTTAACCGCGGATCTGTCCGAACTTCGCGATGATTTTGCTGATTTCCACCGGGTCAGCACCGCTGCATCCGTTTAATAACGCCCGGCGCATATCCGCCGTTTTGGTGGCGTCAAAGCGACCTTTCTTTTTAAACGCATTGAGACTAAAAAAATCACGTTCGGCAGACTTGCAGCTTTCGCCGCCGTCACCGCCGGTCATTTTTCCGTACATGCAAACAACAACGTCACACGCATCAGCCGCAAATACCGGCGCAGTAAGGGTGAAGGTGAGGCAGAGCAACGCCGCCCCGAGGAAGGTTTTTTTCATGGGTTTACCTTTGGGTTAGAAAAGTGAGAGTTTCAGGCCGTTGATGGCCTGTTTGATGCCAAAAAATGAAATGTTAAAAATTGGCTCGGCAAGGCCAAAAACTGTCATTAACTTTCAGGGGTAAAAAGGGTGGTTTGCCGGGGCGAGTGCTTAGGTTTTACCGTGTAGCGGTGTCTTCGGTCTTGAGTGGGCTGTTTTCAATAGCAAACTCCGCCATTTAACATAAAGGGCATTTGGCGCACCGCGCTTGTCAAGGCTAAGTAGAAGTGTCCGCCTGCTGGCTAAGCTCAAATATCTGCTTTGGTGGCTTTGCACGTCATATTTTTACTTATGGTAAGATATTAACTCAATATCACTTGAGGTTTTTAAATGAAAAAACAAGTGCTTTTGAGGGAAAATCAGCAGTCCATTCTGACGAAATTAAGGAGTGAATAGTGAAGAATGAAATACTTAGCCTCAAAGAAATTTATGGAATAATCAGAAGCCATTATATGAAAAACTTCCCTTACGCAATTCATTTTGAAGCGCTAAATGCTATAAATGAATACATATGTGAAATTAACGAGAGTGCATGCATACAAAAAGATGTTGTTAGCGGAAAATTTAGTTTTGTAAATCCTAACCCTAGTATAGAAGATGAATATTCAGGTCCACGTGCTGTTACAGAGAAGCGTCTAGCAGACTACTTATCCAATCCGAGTGGTATTGCTGCTTTATTTGAAGATGTGAACACCTTACAAAAGTGGTTACGTGACTCAGGTTTTATTATGAGTGATATTGCCACTGAAAAAATGGTAACAACAAAATCTTTATAAATTGGCGTTCATAATAGCGTTATGTCAAAGAGGCCGCTGTGGGGATATTTCCAAAGCGGCCTTAATTCCACTAATGAAAATTTGAACTTAGCCAGCAGGCGGACACCACTACTTAGTGGTCCCGCGCATCGCATCCGACCCCGTGACGAAAAAAGAACAGGTCTTCCGTCCATATGTTGAAACTCCATTAAATTACTGTCGCAGTTGGTTAGCCTAGTGGGAGCGAGACAGATAAACGTCAACCGTGTTGCAGGTTAAACAGGCCAATTGACGATTAAACTCAATGGGGGCGGTTGCGCCGTGGGCCCGTAACCAATCTTTGGCGTCAAACCATGCCGCGCTGCTGTTGCTGGCTAACACAATCCGGGTCGAATGCGCCACGGCATAATAGAAATCAGGGCCGTAACTGCCGCGATCACCCTGAAAATCCGTGATCCGTTTCGACCAGTTCCCCGCAACGCCCGGAGAAGGAACCACAACATTATTTTCCTGCCACTCTGGCAACGTGCTATTAACGACGGCGGTAGGATCATCCCATTTTACGGCCACCGGCTCCGGGGGCGAAGAAGAACACCCGCTCAGGGCCACCGTCAGGACGAACAGCACCGACCGCAGGTTAAAAGGTTTCATTTTTAAAGTCCTCCAAGAATTTTTGACGGTGGATCGGTTTAAAATACAATTCCCCCATGCGCCGCACGTTACCGTTCACGTCAATGCTGGCGATCACATCCACGCTGTTCAACACCTTGCGCAGCAGGACGCTGTAGGGCAGTTGGCTGCACTCGGGATTCTGATAGCAGCGTTCAACAAAACCATTGATAGCTTCTGCCGGTGTTCCCGCGTGCAATGAAGTGATTAACCCCTCATGGCCCGAACCAATGATTTTCAGTGCATCCCAGGCTTCCGCCCCGCGCACCTCGGTCAGCAAGATACGGTCAGGGTTCATGCGGAAGTTGGCCCTTAGCAGACTGGCTGGAGTGACGATGGCCTTTTCTCCCCCCTCTGACGGATAAAACAGATGCACGTAGTTTTCATGTTGATAGAAGTGGATTTCCGGGTTGTCTTCGATGGTCACAATCCGCAGGTGCAGCGGGATATAACCGATCAGCGTTTTCATATACGTGGTTTTGCCGGAGCCGGTTTCACCGACAAAAATCACGGTTTTCCCGTACTCCACACATTTTTCCATGAAAAGCGGCACGTTGTTTTCATGGTACAGGCGCAATAATTCCGCATCATGCCCTTCTAGCGATTCAGACCCCATCACCCGGCTGTAAAATCCGCTATCAATGTAAGACTGGTGCGGTATCTGGAGGTTGGACGGCTTGCGAATGGTGATAGACACCGTATCGCGCTGACAGGCCGGGGGCATGACAATCTGGCAGCGTTCGCCAGACTCCAGCGTCGCTGACAGCACCGGGCTAATATCTTCCACATGGTCTTTGTTGTAGTTCGCCAGCGCCGTACTGAACGCGGTGCATTGTTGCAAAGAAATCGCGTGGCCGTGTTTTTGCCACTGTCCGTTAATTTTGGTGAACACTTCGTCAGGGCGGTTGACCGCAATTTCAGTCAGGCCATCCAGTGCCAGAAAATCACCAAACAGTTTCTTTTTAAAATGATTTAGAGACAGGTTTTTAGCGTGCAATGGGCCTCCTTGGGACAGTGACAGACGCCACTGCACCCTAGATAGGAAAATGAATTTATTGGGGTAAGGTTTCTGCCATATTGGGGGTGCCAGCAAAGTCTGACCAGGCATCGAGCTGCAACAGTTCGGAATGCCAGCAAAAAGACCCGACCGGCGCGTCCTGGTACGCCCGGAATGCCAGCAATCTATTGACCTTCAGCGCGCAGCCGGTGATGCGATTGCCAGCAAAAAAAAGTTGGCCAGCGCCGCCGGTCGGAATATTTGCCAGCAAAGTCTTACCAGGCACTCGGGCGCCAGTGCTTAAATTGCTGGCAAAGATAAACACCGTAATGGCGTTTACCCTTGTTTCATTCTCAGGGCGTAGATACCGGAAAAATCAATATCTTCCCCGACCAACATCCCGATGATATCCCCCTGATTCTTGTAGATGGTTGGCGGAATATTGATGCTGTTTTCCAGTGCCATTTTCGCCATTTCTGCGGTCGCTGCGCGGGTGTTCTCCGTGTAGTCAGTGTTACGGTCTTTGCCGGGGGCGTTCCCTGCTGCCGCCGCTGCCACGTCCTGCACCGTACTGAGTAACAGCGCGTTGCCGAAACGTTCCCAGAAGTGCGTATCAATCCAGCCATCAATACCGGCCTCGCCCAGTTGCCCGACCACCTGCGTATCGACCAAAGTGATTTTCTTGGCATCAGGGGTACGCAGCTCTGTCCAGATGATAAACATCCGGCTTTGACCGGCTTTCAACGTGCCGGTCTTGTAGACCCCTTTGGCTTTCGTCCCCTTCTCTATCAGCAAGGTATGCCCGTTGGCGCTGTAAACATCCTCTGAAATGTTGCAACTGATACGCCCCGCCACGTCCGACACAAATCGGGTTTGCATCGTACAGGGGATGTAGGTGTTTTCAGCGACATACAAATCAGGGTCGAAGGTGATCCGAGTCACGCCCCCTTTCACCGCGCCGGAGGCTTCGGGTGCCGCTGCCGGTGTGGGCGCTGTCCCACCGGTGTTAACGGCCCGTTCGTTCACACGGGAGAGCGTCGCGCTTTGCGCGGGCGCAGTGGATGCGCCCTCACTCACCAGGGCGCGGGTTTTGTTAAAGGACAGCGGCGCGGGAGGGGCAAGGGGGGCGGTGTTGCCGTTGCCCGTATCCGGTGAACCCGTCGTGTCTGACGTGTCAGCCACAAAAGGCTCCACGTCGGCCCCCATGCCGCTACGCCGTGTTGCAGGCGCGTTACTGCTACTGCTGATGCTGGCCGTTTCGGGCGTGTCGGGGGCCGTTTTCAAAAAGTTGCGATACACCCAATCTCCCATCCAAGCGACAAAAATCAACCCCACCAAGCCTGCTATCATGACGAACAGCAGGCGATTTTGACGACGCGGTTTGAGTTTGTTGACCTCCGGCGTCCCGGCCTTGGTGTCGCTGTCCGGGGCTTCTTTGGCCTGTTCAGCATTGAGTTTCTCACGCGCTAACGCTTCCAGTTCTGCGACCGTAGGCTCACGGTCTAGGCCCGTGGCGTCAACGAGAGCGCCGGTTTCTTTTTCCACTGTCATGGTTTCACCTCCACGCGTTCTACAGCGGGCGATACGGTGTTGCCCGCCGCGACCGTCACCTTGCCATACCCCTGATTGACCACCCCCACCACGGCCTTTCCGTAACGCAAGACCAGCGTTGGCGTGACATGCTGAATGACCATCACCTTGAAGTTGCCCCGTTGCTCGACGGCGAAGTTCGCTATCTGCTCAACGCCGTTCTCATACAGGAACACGCTGGGGAATTTTTTCAGCGGCGAAAAACCCAGATAAGTGAACCGTCCGTCGTCATAGGCAAGGTCTGGCGTGATCATGCGGCTGCTTTTCTCAACTCGCATGGCATAGTCCCAATTGCGCGGGGTTTGCCCGTTTTTAAGCGCCTGCTCAATGCGGGTTTTTGACTGCCGGTCTTCCCATTCCTTTTCCCGCGCCGTCTGGGCTTGCTCCGCCTTTTTCCTCACTTCATCCGGGTAGCGGTAGGTAACCACGAACGCCAGATTTTTCGGCATGTCCTCGCCGTCCAGCACCGACAGTTCCAGGCTGTAGAAATGCTTGGTGGTCGTCACGAACAGGTTGGTTTTCCAGTCCTTCGCGGTCGGGTTAAAGACCTCCTGGATCTCTTTCCCTTCACTGTCAACGCTGGGCTGAGCTATGGGGGCGGGGCGGATATAGACGCGGTTGGCCTCACTGGTGACCGACCAGCCCTTAACAAAGCCTACTTGGGTGCTGATCACCGCCTCATCGTCCGAAAACACCAACGTCGAGACGTAACCGGCGCGGGCGTTGATCACCGTGGCGTTCTGCGCGTTGTAACTCACCTGCTGCATCCGGCTGTCAAAGGCGCTGCCCTGTGGCGTTGCAGCCGCAGAGGCTTTAGAGCTAAAGGAGGCCACCGCCACCACGCCAAGCAACACCGCCAAGAACCAAAAAAATATAGCTACTAGAGTCGCTCTCATCACTCCCCCCTGATTTCTTTATCGCGTTGATAACTGGTCACGGTAAAGCCTAACGGGTTGGCTTCCCGCTGCGCTTCGGTCAGGGATTTTTCCGGCACGTACCGGAACGTCACCCGGGCGTTCCAAAACTCCACCTTTCGACTGCCATCAGCGACCCGGCGAATGGTCTTTTTAAAGCGGATTTGAGCAAGTTTATCTGGTGCGGTCGCTTCACTGACCACGTTAGAAATCACCTCAATTTCCACCACGTAGGCCGCTTTCTGATACACGGTATCTGGAGAGTTTTTACTGTTAAAAAAGGCCAGATAGTCGGCATTGACTTCATCCGATCCAAACAGCGGAACGGTGTCGTAATCCCGTTGCAGCGAGAAATAGTTGTAACTCTCACGCAATTTCATGTAATTGGCGGCAAAGGCTTTCGCCATCGCCACCTGAGAAAACATATCTTCTTCTTTGACGTGGGTGATCTTCTCAATACGGCCCGTGGTGTTATCCACGGTATACAGCTCCAGCTCGGTGTGTTTTAACGGCAACAGCATTAACACCGCCGTCAAACCTAATACACCAATCAGCAGCCCGACCCCACCGATGAAAAAGCCCACTTTTTTATCTCGGGCGTCGCGGGTTAATAGTTTTTCCTCAAAGGTCTTCGAGGCATTAATAATTTGTTTTGTTGGAGACATTGCTTATTACCTCGGCGGAATTAATAGGTTCGAGTGAGCCGGAAATATCCGGCGGCAACGGGCTTTTACGTGCGCAACCCGTGAGCGCACACAACATCAGAAAGATGCAGGTGAGTTTCATCGATAAGCCTTATTGGATTTTTGAAAAGAAAGGGAGAGGACTACTTATTTACTGACTATCTTACTCTGATTGGCGGAGTAGGTTTTCATGGCTTCGACAGCGGCCTTGGCCCTGATTTTCGCGGGACTATTCATCGCGCTGTAGGCCGCCTCACCGCCCTTGGCGGCTAAATCACTTGTGGCTCCTGCGGCCTTACCCGTTCCCTTGGCAGCGGCTTTACCAGCGGGTTTAGCCTTCATGACCCCCGCCATCGCCAAGCCTTGCACTGTACCCTCAGCACCGGCACCCGCCAGTTTTTGCGCGAATCCTGCGGCAATAGCGACTAACATTGCCGAGAGCAAACCCGCAGCGCCGCCCATAGCCCCCATTGTAACGATGTTATTATCACCCACTTGTGAACTAACCTGCGTCGTTATGTCTGCTTGAAAATCGATGGCAAGCCGAATAACCAACGAGGCAAACAGCACGGTCAGAATGCTGGAGAAAATCAACTGGAGCCAGTTATTGAACATTGAACGCAGGAAACCAAACATCAGACAGAAAATGAATATCGGTGCGGTGATAAACATAAAGGTCATGGTCAAATCAGCGGTTAAAAATACCAACGCTGACATAAACATTAACGCAATTGAGCCAGCCCACACCAACAGCAACCCGATCCCCCCTTCGGCTTTAACGTATGAAGAATCATCTTTTGAATAAACTAAATCCCCAAGTTTTTGGGTGCTTTCCCACAGTTGATCTAACGTAGCCCACACGGACGTACCTCCGGTAAAGCCATCTTTTAACCCCTGTAAGGCATCTGTAGTAGCCGTTAAATACCCCCCTGCATTGCTGATAAACGCGGTGATCATGGCAAATCGCGCCAAGTCCCACACCAAATCCGGGACGGGAGTTTGTCGTTTCCCTGCTAGCGTGGAATACCCCACCCACATTATGTAGAGGGTTACGCTTCCCACCATCAGGCTCATGATGCCGCTGGCATATTGCGCCTGATAGGTGTCACCCAGTTTTTGAATGGCACTCATGATCGTGGTATTGAATTTAACAAAAAATCCCGACATGAACGATTACCTCATCAAGGGTTTAAATAAGGCTTTGGTTTCATCATCACCCAACTGAGAAAATGTAATGGCTCCCCTTCTGGCATTTTGACAGTTATCACTATGCTCTCCTGTCTCTAGGCATTTTTTGTAAACTTGGTAGGTTTCTTTTGGATGTTCTTTGTACCAACGTTCCGATTTAGCTTCTTCTTTACAGCCAGCCAACAACACCGAAGATGCGACCAGTGCCAATACAATGATTTTTTTCATGGGTAAAATTCCTGTTAATGGTAGGCGCAGGTCAGACTGCGCCTAACGCACTTAATTGAAGGTAGGAACAGGAGCTTCCGATTGACGCTGGCGGAACGCCTTCTGTTGTTTATCTTTCAACAGATTATCACGCATCTCTGCCTGTTTAACGTTCATTTCCCACTGCGCCGTCAGCGCGTTCAGTTGCACCGTTTTTAACGATAACGTGTTCGCTAAATCCTGCGCTTCTTTGGAGTCTTTGGCGTTCTCAATCCGGTAGGAGAGGTTACTGACATCATCCAGGGTGGTACTGATTTTCTTCTGCACAACCTCACTGTCTTCCAGCGCCACCGCCTTGTTCACCACGGTTTGTTTACAGGTTTCGACATAGGATGCCGATTTGCTGTCATTACAGGTGTCAAACATCGAATACTTACTGTAAATGCTGTCCAGTTCGCCGCTCAGTGCGCCGGAGTTCAGCACGCTATTTAGCGACAGGCCGTTTTTTTGCAGGTTTTTCAGGTCAGACGTCAACCCCTTGGCCTGATCCACAAAACCGCCAATGTCACGTAACCCCGTGGCGGTGGCTAACTGCGCTTTGTAAGCGTCAATCTGCGAGTTGAAATGTTTGGCTGTGTCCTCCCACTCTTTAAGTTCTTGAGCCCATTGATGCGCATTCTCCAACTGCGCTGTTGCATCAAACACCAGAATACCGGCAGCAAACACGGGGGCGTTTGCCCCCAACAAGGTGAGGGACAACAACAGGGCCAGCCTTTTTTTCAGCATGAGAAAATCCTCTACTCGGATGAGTATTTAAGTGAATGAATGAAAGAGTGATTTAATTAACGAGTAAGTCAGTTAAAGCGCCTTGGCGAGAAACGGCTCAATCCAGTCTTGCGGGGTCATGCCTTCGGTAAACAGGCTGTCAAAAATTTCCAGATTGGGCGCGTCGGCGCTCAGGATTTTGGTGTAGCGCCCCAAACCCGACAGGTCGAGGGTGACGAGCGCGGCAAACCGCTGAATATCGCCTTTGTGCAAGGCACTTTTGATAATGACAAACTGGCGTGACAGCGGATCAAGCCGTTTGATGACATCAAACACCACTGGCGGGACTTTCAACCCGTCGATGTAATCTTTGCTGTCTGCCATCGGGTTAGGCAGAAATATCTGCGTCCCGCACTGTTCCACTATCGAGGCGGAAATCGAACTGGTGAGAAACTCCTTCGGTGATTGCGTGGCTGGCACCACGATCCCATTCAGTTTTCGAATGGTCTTGAGCAGATTGTGCATCAGCTTTTTAAACTCGGGGTCGTCCAGCCACTTCCAACACTCGTCAATGAACAGCACCAGACGACGACCATCCAGCAGGCTGGTAATGCGATACAGCAGGTAAAACGAGATAGGGACACACACATCGGGGTCGTCCAGAAACTCGGTGCCATCGATGCCGAACGTGTCAATATCACCGATATTGAAGGTGTCCGTTTCGTTGTCAAACACCCAACCAAACTCGCCCCCCTGCGCCCACTGTGACAGGCGGATCACCAAGCCGTTCTCTTGCGCGTCGCGTGTCGGGGCTTCCGTGATGTTTTCCAGCAGCCGCGAGACACCGTAAACACGACCGCTGGGGTCAAACTCCTTCATGACCGTATCCACCGCACGGCTTAACATGGCTTCCTCTCTCGGATTTAACACGTTACCGCTGCGGGTACACAACAACTTCATCAACTTCTTGATGAACGTGATATTGCGCTTGGTCGGCTTGAGGCTAAACGGGTTCCAGCCTGTCGGCTCACCGCTTTTCACCCGGTAATACCGCCCCCCTAACGCACGAATATTCAGCTCCGCCCCCCGGTCTTTATCGAGAAAGACCGTGGTCATGCGCTTCGATTTGTCGTGGGGGGAAAACGTGCTGTGATTGCGGTACTTTTGCAACATGCAGGCCAACATGCACATCAACATCGTTTTGCCTGAGCCTATCGTGCCGAGAATAAAGGTATTACCGGCGTTCTTTTCGTTGAAATCATCCTTTCCCAAGAGCGTGTTATGCAGATTAAGGTAATACCCGCGCCCGTTCGGGGTTTTCAACAAGGCCAGCGATTCCCCCCACGGCACCTGATCCCGCTTGCCCGAATAGAAGTTGTGGAACGAGGCCAGTTCCACAAAGTTCTGGCTGCTGAGCGGCACCAGTCGGGGCCGCAGGGTGTACACCCCCGGCAGTTGGGCAAAATAGGCCGCAGCCAAGGACAGTGACGACAGCGTGGACAGTATCCCCGCCTGACTTAACCCGTTGGCGATCACGTTGGTGTCTTTCACCAGGGCGTCAAGGGTGGGGGCCGAGACAATCAGTGAGAAATGGTAGTTCCCGAAGGCAATATGTCCCGACTGGAGCAAGTCCCGCGCCACTTTAAGGTCGATTTGTTGTGAAACCGCATCATCTTCGGCACTCATCAGCCGTTTGGTGGCGGTTTTGATCAGCGATTGAGATTCATCCTTTGCCAGACAGGTATAGGATTGTGTCAGCACATAGGTGCAGGGAACATACAACAGCACATCCAGCAGGCCCGTGGCGCTTTCCGGCGCGTAGTCCTTGATTTCCAGTGAGCGAATAAAATCCGTGCCGTGGCGGGTATTTCGCTGCCCTGACTCCCCACTGAAAAAGAGGTCAGCCGTCCCCAGCAATTCATAGAACGGGGTACGGGTGACGCGGATTTTTTGCCATTTGCCGGTGAGCAGGAAATGGTAGAAGCTGAGTTGTGATGAGAACACCGCCTCGCCCTCTTCCACCGTCCCCAGCGCTACCGCCTGATACCGTGACAGCGCCGTCCCGACGGTGGCGCGGATTTCCTGCATCTGTTTGATGGCCCCATCCAGTGAACGCTGTTTTTGCCCGGCGTTCATGCCCTTGCGCTCCGCCTTGTCCAACGACGGCGGCGGCATCAGGCACACCGTCAGGAACAGCCGGTTTTGGTGGAAGGGGGCGTTTTCCAACCCGGCGTTGTAACGCGCTGCCACGGCATCGGCAAACGCGTTGTTTGATGCAAACGGCAGGCTGTCGTGATACGCCTCGCGGATATTGTGGACATAGAACGTCACCGGTTGCCCTTCAAAGGATTTAATCAGCGTGTTGAGCTGGGCTGACCTCACCTCTTTCTGTTCCTCCGTTTCAAACTCAAAGGCATTCCCCCCCACCTCCCAGGAAGCCATCAGGTCACTGTTCTTTCCTTTGATAATGTATTCATGAACATGCGATGAATACGGAATTTTATCGGTTAACGTCGCTCTTTCATTTAGCCGCATAGCGTTATTAAACTCCGTGATATCAACCCGCCCGTAATCGTCCGCTAAAAACGCGGTGGATTCGAAATGGGTATTGGTGGTGCCGTTGCCCCGCGTTTGCCTTTTCAAGTTCAACAAACCGAAAATGTGCGCGTCGCGGCGTGCCAGCAATCGCATGACAAACCACGCCACCGGAATAAACAGAAACAGCAGCTTGGTGAGATACACTGCCGCCACGGCAATCACCCCCACAACCAACACCAACGGGGTGACGGGCACCCCTAGAATCATGGCGGGCCGGGTCAGTGCTTTAAAGATGGTCGCCATTCTTTAATCCTCGACGTTAAGCAACGAATAAATTCGCAAACTCAGCACCGGAAATAATCAAAATCGCGCCGATGATGATATTGCCGCAGTCTTTGAGTGATTGACCGTTCCACAACACCTTGTAGCCCACCCACACCACGGCCACGGTGATGGTGATCGCCGCCACCCCGTGCAGGCCGAGGGAAATTTTCGCCATCAGTTCGTTGGCCTTGGTGAAGCCATCAGCCAGCGCGGGAGTCGCTAACGCCAGTAAAGGCACCGCTGCGAACGGACGAGACAGCAGGGATTTGAATTTTTTCAGCAATGACATGTTTATTATTCTCCATGAGTGGTTAAAACGAATTCGCCCCGCACGAGCTGCGACGGGTACACAATTCGGGGTTTAGGTTTAGAACTCGGTGCCGCGCTCTCCTTATTAGCGGCTTTATCTTCTTTCGTGCTGGGGACGACATAGCGGGAAGCGGGGGTGTACCCCGCCCGTTCGATGTAGCTGGTTGCGCCGAAGGCGGCTTCTTTCTTCTGCCCGGTCACAAAATTGCCGGAGTAATAGCAACTCAATGCCCGTTTCAGGGTTTTTCCTCGTTGGTAGCAATCGGTGAGGATTTTTTCAAAGACAGACAGATTGGTGCAGGGGGTGAACAGTGCAGCCGCATCTACGCCGTACTGGATAAAATTGGCCTGATTGATTTGCATCAATCCCACGGAAAAGTTTTTACCCTCGGCGCGTAGACGTTTAACGTGCGCCAGTGCCTCTTCTTTATTGTTGGGGAATATTCCTTCTTTTTGCCCAACCACGCCGATCGCATACGGGTTAAAACCACTTTCAATACGGGCAACATCGTGGGAGGTGTCGGGGTGAACGGTCGGAGCACACTGCATGGATAGAGCGAGAAGAACGGCGGATGAAATCATGTTTCCTCCTAAGAAGGCTTATTCCTCTTCTGTGGGGGGAGCCTTCTGTAACTGTTCCAGCAGAGAGGCATGGCCTTCTTGAATAAACTCATCAATCAAGTAGTGAAGAAATGTGGTTGTTTTGATATCAGTGTTAGATAAATAACTGATTTCACGAGAATACTTTGCTAACAGTTGATAACGCTGCTGACCGATGTAAATCACTGCCGTACTCGTTGGCTCGCCCAACTTTTTTTTCGGCATAGGTATGGCTACTCCTATTAAAAAGGCACAGCAGACGGTGGCCTGCTGTGCCGGTTGTGTATGAAAGGTCGTGGTCTTGTTTTACTTAATGATCAGATGATTGCAGCAAATGAGTTAAGGCAACTTGCCGTTGTGCAATAGACCTTATGCGTGATATGCCCTGAATTTTTAACAGTAATGTCGGGGAGATGTTGCGGCAATCAATAGCATCCTCATCTTTATTGAGTGCTACCAATCGGGCGCATTCTATTGTGGTGATGACTTCTTGCGGAATAAGGCAAAGGTCGGCACCAAAGCGAACGAAACCGATGGCTCCAGGGATTGATGTGATGGTTGATGTATGCGTTTTGTTAATATCAAAAAAGAGGAATAAATAGTTCGGAAACAGGATTTTTTCGTCAGCTCGAACTGCATTGCAGTCCGTTCGTCGGTAAACTTTAACGTATTTTGGACAGAAAACCTCAACACCTAACTCTTTGGAACGATTGCATATTTTATCAACATCCTGCACTTTGCAATAAAGTAAGTACCATTGATTCATGTTCTCATCCTTGCGGGCACAAGCCCCCATTTTCCGCCGTCCTAGCTTGGCGGAGACTAGAATGGACGTACTCATAAACATGACATATTAACTGTATATAAACACAGTGTTGTTTGTATGTACAGACAGTTTGATGTATCAACCTAAAGAACATTAGGGATAATAGCATTAATGTTTTTTAAATCAAACTATAAATCTATTTGTTGTTTTTAACAAATCATCGAGGTGGGACTCAATCGATAGAATGAACAACAAAAAAGGTGGTTGTCATGGTGCCAAAAAGATTGAAGCATGCTCGAAAATCAGCTGGTTTTTCACAAGAAAAATTAGCGCAACTTGTTGAAATAGAAAGTGTAGGTAGCCGATCAATAATTTCTAACTATGAAGCCGGTCGTTTTGCACCCCCTTTTGATTTTATTGTTCGGGTGGCTAAGCTTTTGGATTACCCAGAAAGCTATTTTTATACCGTTGACGATGAGTTTGCGGAGACCATCCTAGAACTCTATAGAAATCGAACTAACCCCGACTTTAACCCATATTACAGTTCGTTGACGGCTGCGATGGTACTGGTTGATGAGCTTTCCAAATGCCTTAAAAAAGCTATTGAATAAGTCGGTACCGCTTGCCGTAGCCTTTGATTGAGGCGGAGCGAAGCCGTAGCGAGTAGTGAAAAATCAAAGTGAGGACACGGAATTTCCGCTGAATTAACAAAGAAATGCGTTCACTCTGATCTACAGATGCAAGAAAAAACACCTGTTGATATTCACAATATTATTAATGACGAGACTCAATATCTTTATGAATTAATTAGGTAAATTAGATGTGATCCTTGAGGGATCTTTCGGTAGGGGAATTGATCGTTTAGCCATGACGTGGTAGTTTACATGCGTTCACAAGAATTTGTATGGGTGGGACGTTCCCGGTAATAGCGTCTAGGTATAGGGTGCAGTGCGTAAAGCAGCATTCCTGAATGCAAAAACCCCCTGAAATCTGTCATCAACTTGGCGGAAGAGTCAGATATTCAGGGGGTCGTAAAGCAGGCGCGGTGCCTGAAAAGGATTATAGCAAATGCGTAACCTAACACAACCATTTTACACCGCCATAAGTGTCGGCGGGTGTGTCTGAGAATCTAACTCTCGCTCCACAACATCCCTATCGGCTCAAGAACCCTCATCCGAAGTTTTCAGTTTCAGAAGACAAACGGACGTTGCCTTTTAACCTTAAGTTGATGAAAGCCGTAGATGGTTTCACCGCGCGTTTCGCTTTTGCTATGTTCGTTTCATTTGCCCGTTCATCTGGTAAACGTCGCCGTATGCCGCCACCCTGCCGCAAGCAGGCACTAGAGGCGTTATTACAGGCGATTTGCTTCCATTATGACCCACTGGAGAACCACGTAAACGCGACGATCACCACGATGGCCATCGAGTGCTCACTCGCCACTGAGTCAGCATCCGGTAATTTGTCCATCACTCGCGCTACGCGAGCGCTGCAATTCCTCGCCTTACTTGGTCTTGTCACCTATGAAACGGAGTATTGCGGTGCGCTTGGGTGCCATTTCCCTACGGATATTTCCCTAACACCGGCCTTCTTCGATGCACTCGATATTTCCCCTCAAGCCGTGGATGCTGCGCGTGAATCTCGCGTGTCCTGGAAGAACAAGCAGAGAGCCAGACAGGGGCTTTCTAAACTTTCGGTAGACGAGCTGATGTTAGCAGCCATGAAGTCACGTCGTGAACGCTTCTATGACTACCATATGAAGCGTAAACAGCACGGTCACGAACGAGCCAGAGCGCGACGTGACGCAGAACGCCAGCGCAGTGAAATCGTGACGTTGGTAAAACGTGAACTGACTAGAGAAATTGCAGAGCGCCGGTTCCCTGCTGATAAAGACGCTGTAATGGCCGAAGTCTCACGAAGGGTAAACAGAAGGATGATCCTCGCGAGGGGACATCACACCCGAATAGCCACTTAATCCGCACTTTCTATCTTTTCCGGTACTCCCGGAGGTTTTCGCATGTATCCAGCTTGTTATTGTGTAATAAATAACCGTCCTTAGGCGATTCTGTGCGTTGGCGACACTGAAAAATCTACCTGTAAGGCACGACTACCACTTCCGAACACGACTTTTATCGGTCGGCACTTATAGAAACCTTGTTATCCACACTTAAGTGCAAGGGGTTCATGTCATTAAACACAAATCGTTTACACCAATAGATGCGAGTAGTCTTTTAAAGACCTAAAAAATCTTTCTTTTAAAAAGAAAACCTATTCGTAGACTGTCCTGTGGACAGCCTAATAATGACCGCCCTTGCAGCGGCCAAAAGGCCGCGCCGGTTCGGAATAGGCGCTTCGCTCCCAAATAACTTTAGGTAGCACCTCCGACTAAAGCCGGAGGCATAGCGCCAACGGGAAGTACTACAGCGAAAAGGCGCTTTTCGCCCTTATCTACTCCGTTGTTAAAAATAAGCTAAAA
Source organism: Serratia sp. HNCC26DJ206 (assembly GCF_057180605.1). Taxonomy (NCBI): domain Bacteria; kingdom Pseudomonadati; phylum Pseudomonadota; class Gammaproteobacteria; order Enterobacterales; family Yersiniaceae; genus Serratia; species Serratia sp. HNCC26DJ206. The sequence goes on along the minus strand of NZ_JBXUGP010000041.1, from coordinate 3,859 downwards.
GACCGGTCTAGCAGGAAGGGGGAGGATTGTGGATCTTTTAAGGATCGTACCGTCCTAACGGACGGGCGTCGGCAAATCAGCAGTGGGAAATTATTTCAGAATAGTGGATTGCCTTTCATACCCTCACGGGCATAAGTTGGCCTAGTGGAAGCGAAGCTTAAGTATGTGACGCATTTACTACTCAACTAGAGAGTCAATCATGAGTACGATAAGGGGTTCTAGGGCTAACCGTACGGAAACGTACGTTAAGTGCGTTTTTGAGCTTGCTTGCCGTTTACAACCCCAATAAGGAGGAAAATATGAGCCAAGAAGCAATTGCTGTATGGGATTGGATAAACTCGATGAAGATGAAACCAGGAGATTATATTGGGGTTCCACGCCGGAACCTAAGATTTTTCAGCGCACAGTAACGGCGTGGGTTGTCACACAAACGACCGGTTGAGTGACTATAACAAAACGCCGATTTTGACGTTAAAATTTGTCACATAACCCGTTATTTATTCAACGTCATACAAATCAGGCAGTTTTTAGCTTTGGTGACGGAATTTTCTGGGGTTCCGGCATACAACCCCTATAAGTGATATTTTTATTCGTCATTGGCGGACAAAGGGATAGAAATGGCCACTGTTTCCATTAGTTACTCGACATATGACCCCAACGATCAAACCAATGAGCGCATATTGGGTACGGAACATATTGATAACATAGAAGAGATTCTTGTACCTTTAAATGATAAGAACACCCCAATATTTATTACGAAAGCATTTTCGGGGGAGGTTTGTAAACGTTGGCGAGTTCAGTTCTTTCTGGGAATTGCACCTGGCCATTGGGGCGTTTGGTTAACGGAGAAAGACGTCAGCAAAGACATCTATCTGTCGGAAATTTTGACCAAAAGACATATAGGCAATGCGGCTGGGTTAGTAAAAAAAGGCACTATCGTTATCGTTGAGTTTGGACACATTTATCAAACTCTAAATTTTCAAACTGGTTTAACTAAGAGTGCAATGTACCCTTGCAATCACCAAGAAGGGGAAATGCATAAGAGAAGACCTGCGGTGGTCGTCAAAGTTGATAGAAGAGGAGTTACAGTTGTCCCTGTAACATCCAAAGAGCCTGATGCCCATGAGTATAATCGTGCGATTTTCGAACTTGAAACAGAATCAATACAATATATCAAAGAGTTAGATACTGGAAAACGTAGCTTTGCCGTGTGTGAAATGATCCAGACTGTCTCTCCTACCCGCATCCTTCCTCCTGAGTCTAGAGATCATAGAGGTCGGGATCGAACTTATCGTCGGGATGAATCGTTTGGTAGACGGTTATCTCGTAACGATATGAAAGCGCTTGATCAGGGGTTGCTTGCTGCCGTAGGTATGTACTCTTTACAGGAGAAACTTGATAGAACAATTCAAAACGGTCAGCTGCAGTCAGCTGAGTTGGAGGAGTTACGGCCTGAAGTTGAAACAATACGGGAAGAACTTGCGGAGTTGAGAGATAAATACCGTATATTGTCTGGCTTGTACCAAGCTTCATCTGGGTATGATACAAGAGAAGACGTTGAGCAAGAAGTTATAGAGTACATGGGGCTTGACTAGCAGTCAGAATAGTGATGTACTTAGTACATCGGTAGGGGTAAAGAGACGGCACTCTCCCTGCGACGCTGAAAGATGCAAGCCGACGAACACAAAGTTTTGCAGTACAAAAGGCCACCTAATTAGGTGGCCTTTTTGTGTCTATGTCGGTCGATTCTTTTTTCATGGGGTTGCACGCCGGAACTGCCGAAATTTCCGTAACACATAATTTTGGCATTCAGCGGCCTGTACGTAAGACCGTCGTCAACCGGACAGCAAAGAAATAGCCGTTTGGAGCGGAAAATCACTGATTACAACGTCTCACATAGCTGGTACGGATAAATTCTCATTCACGGCACCATAAACGTACACGTCAGCACATACCAAACATGCCTCAAAAAACGACTAATTTGTAATGCCGGAAATTTCGGCGGTTCCGGCACAGAACCCCTTTATACTCCTGACGTGAATAAAGATCTCTGGTGATTGGGTTTGAAGTCCAGTGATGTTAAAAACCACGCTAAACGGTCTCAGAAATCGATTCTGATACGATCCAGCCTCAAAATGACCGAAAATCGATATTTGGAACCACTTTTTCGCTTCAAATATGTAGTCTCATAAATATATATATTTTAGTCTATTAGCTTAACGTAGTTTTTCGCACCGTTGGCCCTCGAACCCCTTTTGGCCACCGCAACCGGTCGGGAAAACTGCCAGCAAAGTCTCACCAGGCATCGAGCTGCAACGGCCCGGAATGCCAGCAAAAAGACCGCCCTGTTCGTACGTTTCCGTACTGTTGGGCTTCAGACCCCAAAGCGATGCTAAATCATCACCTATAGGCTATAAATAACCCATGAGTTATAATAACTCATGGGTTATACTTACTTTGTGGCTTGGGGAAAGGAGATAAGCTGATGAACTACGTTGCTATTGCACAGAACTGGCGTAAGCAGAATACCGAACACTCAAATACAGGTGTTGTATTGATTTGGGAAGGCGAAGTTTACGGTTGGAAAAACTGTTTACGTAATGCGCAGGATGAACGGCCCGGAGCGATCGCTATAGATATGGCTGGTAACGTATACATCGCGGAGGGTGGCAATGATTACGATGGTGCGAAGTGCTGGGTTGTACATCCATAAAATGGAAAAGGGACTATTTTGTTTGAACTAATTTTCCATCCTGCTGCGGAGCAAGAGCTGCTTGATCTTGATAGCTCTATGCAAGGTAAGGCGTTTGCCGCGCTTGATAAACTTGAGGCTCAAGGCAACCAACTCCGCTTTCCGCATACCGATATAATTCAAGATGGGCTTTTTGAATTAAGGGCCGGAAAAAAGGATATTACCCGTACCTTTTTTGCTTTCGCTAAAGGTAAGAAAATATACATTCTTCGCACATTCGTTAAGAAAACACCAAAGACGCCACCGGCAGAAATTAAATTAGCATTGTACAGACTTGAGGAGTTAACAAATGAAGGTTAAAGGTATTCCTTACTCTGAAATAAAGGCAAAGGCTTTGAAGAATCCAGATGTAATGGCCTCTTATATTGCTGAAAAAAAAGAGGAAGAATTGCAGGAGCTTTTAGCTGATATGCGCCGTAAAGCTGGCATCAATAGTACACAAGTTGCTGAACGTATGGGGATTAGCCAACCAGCCGTAAGCAAATTAGAAAAAAATGCCAGCAAAGCGAGTGTATCAACTCTTGAAAGATATGCGGCTGCTTGCGGGGCAAGCATAAAAATCGTAATGGGCTGATTTGATCCCTTAAGGGGGCAGCTTGGATGCTGTTCCCCCCAGGGAGCCGTGCCAGTCGCAGCTTTTTATGGTTGGTTTTTTCCCCAAGACTACCCAAATAACAAGAAACCGCCCGAAGGCGGTTTCTTCACGATTTTTTGGTGAAAGATTATCTGCGGCGGCGTTCTTGATAATCATCTTTTTCAACTGCTTCACGAACATTTCTATCTATTTCAGCACATCTGCATGGATCGTCCATGCACCCAGGGCATAGCTCATATTCTTCATCAAAAGCATTAAGGCTTACTTCAATTCTTTGCCCAACAACCCAACGATTACGGGATAGAATGTGCTCAGGAGTACTTTCAGGGACATATGAATAGTACGAATAGGCCATTTCACCCGAATTCCCTCTGTCTTCTTGCCACTCGATATCCAGCGCATTGTATACACAAGGCTAGATATGAACATGACTACGCTCAGCTTTATCGTTTGGCTTTTGATTACGATCGATTGGTGGTGACGTGTCCAGATGTACTGCAAGCTCTGTATCG
>NZ_JBXUGP010000040.1:0-33436 GCF_057180605.1 Serratia sp. HNCC26DJ206 | reverse complement strand
TTCGGTGGCCTTTTTTACTAATTTAGTAATGTGGCGGCGGCGTTTCTTCTGACTGCGAGGCGATCATTGAAGGTTGCGTAGCACGCAGCTTATCGGTGAGTAAACGCAGATGCTCTTGCAGCTTCAGCATTTCAAGCTGATGCTGTACGACGGTTTGATTAAGCTCTTCAATCGTGACTTCCTGAAAGGCCTGACGGCTTTCCAACTCTTCCAGCCGTTTTAACAGACTTTCGTTGTCGGCATTGTGCATGATATTACCTCTGGTACTGTTCAATCTGGGATACTGGCGCTATGTTAACAGTAGCTGCCAGCTTTGCGCTGCGCTATTTGTGAACGTGGTGTTTGTCGCTCCCACCGCATCTCTAGGATGTGCTGAGAATAAAGGGCGCTTCAAGCCGTAAGGTTGATAATCCAGCGTGTCTGCCATAGGCGAAAGTTCTGAATTATCAGCCAGCTAGGCAGAAGCTGGAAACTTATAGGCAAATCTAGGGTCACACTTTGACTCGATTGGTTAGCTGTGTGACTGTTTTGTTTTGTTTCAGGCAGCTATAGTAGCCCGGTTAACTTACTTAATGATCGTTTGAGGCATTGCTTCAAACACTGGAGAAATGGATGAAATCTTTGTTTAAAGTCACGCTTCTGGCAACTACCATGGCTTTCGCTCTGGGTACCACTCAGGTAATGGCTGCTGATGCCGCTAAACCCGCTGACACTGCGGCTGCACCCGCTAAACCAGCAGAAGCACCAAGCACTGGCAAGTTCAAGAATGACGATGAGCAGGCTGCTTATGCACTGGGTGCCTCACTGGGCCGCTACATGGAAAACTCGCTGAAAGAACAGGAAAAACTGGGTATCGCACTGGATAAAGACCAGTTGATCTCTGGTGTTCAGGATGCATTTGCCAACAAGAGCAAACTGAACGATGCAGATATCGAGAAAACCCTGCAGAGTTTTGAAGCGCGCGTGAAGGCTTCTGCTCAGGCGAAGATGGAGCAGGATGCGAAAGAAAACGAAGCAAAAGGCGCTAAATACAGTGAAACCTTCGCCAAAGAGAAAGGCGTGAAAAAAACTGAGTCTGGCTTGCTGTACCTGGTAGAGAAAGAAGGTGCTGGTGAAGCACCGAAAGACAGCGATACCGTGGTAGTGAACTACAAAGGGACTCTGACCGACGGTACTGAGTTTGACAACTCTTACACCCGTGGTGAGCCGCTGTCATTCCGTCTGGATGGGGTGATCCCTGGCTGGACCGAAGGCCTGAAGCAGATCAAGAAAGGCGGCAAAATCAAGTTGGTTATCCCACCAGCGCTGGCCTACGGTAAAACGGGCGTCCCGGGCATCCCTGCTAACTCCACTCTGGTCTTCGACGTTGAGTTGCTGGATGTGAAACCAGCGGCTAAAGCCGACGAGAAAGCCGTGGAAGAAAAAGCCGTAGAAGAAAAAGCAGCAGAGAAAGGGGCTGAAGAGCCAGCAGCAGACGCTAAAGCAAAATAAGCGTATTTTTCCCCCAACCGCCGCGAATGCCCTTCGCGGCGGTTGTCATTTCAGCCTCACCGAATAATGCAAAATTCCCTGCAACTTTTATTTCTCCCCTTACTGATCGCTTGACGCCTGCCGGGCATCGGGCTTAACGTCACTATCACGCGCAAATGCAAGGATTTTGATCTGGCAGTTTTGCTAGACTCAGGGTCTGGATTTATGAATCATGCGTCTGCCCCTTAGGGCGTGTATCTAAAGCTGTTTCTGGCCTCCCGCTGATGGAACGGAATCTGCACGAGCAGTTTTAGCTGCGTCCCCTGGCACAGGCGATCTATGAGGGTGGTATCTTCGATGTCTAATTCGCTTTTATCCAGCGAAGCCAGCGAACTTGATTTGCTGAATGAGCGTCCGTTTAGCCAGACGGATCATGAAATCCTGAAGTCGTACGAAGCCGTGGTCGACGGTCTGGCAATGCTGATCGGTGCCCACTGTGAAATCGTACTGCATTCGTTGGAAGACCTGAAATGTTCAGCAGTGCGTATTGCCAATGGCGAACATACCGGGCGTAAAATCGGTTCGCCGATCACCGATTTGGCGTTGCGCATGCTGCACGATATGGCGGGTGCTGACAGCAGCGTCTCCAAAGCCTATTTCACCCGCGCCAAAAGCGGCGTGCTGATGAAGTCGGTGACTATCGCTATCCGCAACCGCGAGCAACGCGTGATTGGTTTACTGTGTATCAACATGAACCTTGATGTACCGTTCTCGCAGGTGATACAGACCTTTATGCCACCAGAAATGCAAGAAGTGGCCTCTTCGGTCAACTTCGCCTCTTCGGTTGACGATCTGGTCGCCCAAACGTTGGAGTTCACCATCGAAGAGGTGAATGTCGATCGCAACGTGTCCAATAACGCCAAAAATCGCCAGATAGTGCTCAATCTCTACGAAAAAGGCATCTTTGATATCAAGGATGCGATTAACCAGGTTGCCGAGCGCCTGAATATCTCCAAACATACCGTGTATCTGTATATCCGCCAGTTTAAAAGCGGCGATCTGCTGGGAAGTGAGCGTTGATGCTGAATTACTGCCTGTTGGTCACTGGCCCGGCGTATGGTACTCAACAGGCCAGCAGTGCTTGGCAGTTTGCTCAGGCGTTGCTGGCGGCAGGGCACAAGATCTCCAGCGTGTTTTTTTACCGCGAAGGTGTCTTGAACGGCAATCAACTGACTTCTCCGGCGAACGATGAGTTTGACTTGGTACGTGCTTGGGCAACGTTGTCCAGGCAGCACGGCATTGAGCTGAATATCTGCGTCGCTGCCGCCTTGCGGCGTGGTATCACCGATGAGCAGGAAGCCGCACAGCTTGGGCTGGTAGCGGCTAACTTGCAGGAGGGATTTACCCTCAGCGGTTTGGGATCGCTGGCGGAAGCCGCATTGAGCTGCGATCGCCTGGTACAGTTTTAAGAGAGCAAAATGAAACGAGTGGCGTTTGTTTTTACTCATGGACCCCATGGCAGTTCCGCCGGCCGAGAGGGGCTGGATGCGCTGCTGGCCACTTCGGCACTGAGCGAAGATATTGGCGTGTTCTTTATCGGCGACGGAGTGTTACAGCTTTTGCCTGGTCAGCAACCTGAAAAGATTCTGGCCCGTAATTACATCGCTACTTTCGGCGTATTGCCGTTGTATGACGTTGAAAACTGTTATCTCTGCGAAACCGCGTTGCGGGAGCGCGGGTTGCAACAGGTCACTGACTGGGTGCTGGAGGCAGAGATTCTGCCCGCCGATACGCTGCGCCAAAAGCTAGCCAGCTATGATGTGGTGCTGACTTTCTAGTAGGATATTTTGATGCTGTATACCTTGAGCCATTCTCCGAGTCAGTGCGATTTGCCCGCCTTGCTACGACTCACCACGCCAGATGATGCCTTGCTGTTGCTGCAGGACGGCGTGTTGGCGGGCCTCACCGGCAGCATCCACCTTGATTTGCTGCTCAATGCCCCCATATCCCTTTACGCGCTGCAGGATGATGTGGATGCCAGAGGGCTTTGTGGTCATATTTCGCACAATGTCACACTCATCAGCTATACTCTTTTCGTTGAATTAACCGAAAGGCACCGCAACCAAATGAACTGGTAATGAACGGGATGTTGTATATTTCTTGACACCTCTACTGGTCAGCCATAAAATTCTGCGTCCTCGTACTTTGCCAGTAGTGCATACGAGGGGATTTATCACATGTTTACGAAGCAACAAACGAAGCAAAACCAGGAGCTTTTTAATGGCAACAATTAATCAGCTGGTTCGCAAACCACGCTCTGTGAAGGCTGCTAAAAGCAACGTTCCAGCGCTGGAAGCCTGCCCGCAGAAACGTGGTGTATGTACCCGCGTATATACTACTACCCCGAAAAAACCAAACTCCGCACTGCGTAAAGTATGCCGTGTGCGTTTGACTAACGGTTTCGAAGTGAGTTCTTACATTGGTGGTGAAGGCCACAACTTGCAAGAGCACTCCGTGATCCTGATCCGTGGCGGTCGTGTTAAAGACCTGCCAGGTGTGCGTTACCACACCGTTCGCGGCGCACTTGACTGCTCCGGTGTTAAAGACCGTAAGCAAGCTCGTTCCAAGTACGGCGTGAAGAAGCCAAAGGCTTAATGGTTCTTCGTTAAGTAAGGCCAAACATTTTCACTTTAATGTCAAAATAAACTCGTAGAGTTTTGGACAATCCTGAATTAAAAACGGAGTATTTCCATGCCACGTCGTCGCGTCATTGGTCAACGTAAAATCCTGCCAGATCCTAAGTTCGGATCCGAGCTGTTGGCCAAATTTGTAAATATCCTGATGGTAGATGGTAAAAAATCTACTGCAGAAGCAATCGTCTATACCGCGCTGGAAACCCTGGCCCAGCGTTCTGGTAAAGGCCACCTGGAAGCTTTCGAAGTCGCTCTCGACAACGTTCGCCCGACTGTAGAAGTTAAGTCTCGCCGTGTTGGTGGTTCTACTTATCAGGTTCCAGTTGAAGTTCGCCCGGTTCGTCGTAATGCCTTGGCAATGCGCTGGATCGTTGATGCTGCTCGTAAACGTGGTGATAAATCCATGGCTCTGCGCCTAGCGAACGAACTGTCTGACGCAGCAGAGAACAAAGGTTCTGCTGTTAAGAAGCGTGAAGACGTTCACCGTATGGCAGAAGCCAACAAGGCGTTCGCCCACTACCGCTGGTAATTACCACGCTGTAGTTATGCTAACCAAGCGGGCGCCTCAAGTGGCTAACCCGCTTGGATTAACCGAACTTGAACGCCTAAGGCAATAGAGGAATCAAATGGCTCGTACAACACCCATTGAGCGTTATCGTAACATCGGTATCAGTGCTCACATCGACGCCGGTAAGACCACCACTACCGAACGTATTCTGTTCTACACCGGTGTAAACCATAAAATCGGTGAAGTTCATGACGGCGCTGCCACCATGGACTGGATGGAACAGGAGCAGGAGCGTGGTATTACCATTACTTCTGCAGCGACAACTGCTTTCTGGTCTGGTATGGCCAAGCAGTTTGAGCCGCACCGTGTAAACATCATCGATACCCCAGGGCACGTTGACTTCACCATCGAAGTAGAACGTTCCATGCGTGTTCTTGATGGTGCGGTAATGGTTTACTGTGCTGTTGGTGGTGTTCAGCCGCAGTCTGAAACTGTATGGCGTCAGGCCAACAAATATAAAGTTCCACGCATCGCGTTCGTTAACAAAATGGACCGTATGGGTGCTAACTTCCTGAAAGTTGTTGGTCAGCTCAAATCCCGTCTGGGGGCGAATCCAGTCCCATTGCAACTGGCGATCGGTGCAGAAGAGAAATTCACTGGTGTTATTGACCTGGTGAAAATGAAAGCGATCAACTGGAACGATGCTGATCAGGGCGTGACCTTCGAATATGAAGAGATCCCGGCTGACATGCAGGAACTGGCTGCCGAGTGGCACCAGAATCTGGTTGAATCTGCTGCTGAAGCCTCAGATGAGCTAATGGACAAATACTTGGGCGGTGAAGAACTGACCGAGCAAGAAATCAAAAAAGCTCTGCGAAGCCGCGTGCTGAACAACGAAATTATCCTGGTTACCTGTGGTTCTGCGTTTAAAAACAAAGGCGTACAGGCAATGCTGGATGCGGTTGTCGAATACCTGCCAGCACCAAATGACGTTGAAGCCATCAACGGTATTTTGGATGACGGTAAAGACACGCCGGCTGTGCGTCATTCTGACGACTCAGAGCCGTTCTCTGCACTGGCGTTTAAAATCGCTACCGACCCATTCGTGGGTAACCTGACGTTCTTCCGTGTGTACTCTGGCGTAGTTAACTCCGGCGACACCGTTCTGAACTCAGTGAAGACCGCTCGTGAGCGCCTGGGCCGTATCGTTCAGATGCACGCTAACAAGCGTGAAGAGATTAAAGAAGTACGTGCGGGCGATATCGCTGCGGCTATCGGTCTGAAGGATGTCACTACCGGTGATACACTGTGCGATCCTGCTAGCCCGATCATTCTTGAGCGTATGGAATTCCCAGAGCCGGTAATTTCGGTTGCTGTAGAACCAAAAACCAAAGCTGACCAGGAAAAAATGGGTCTGGCTCTGGGCCGTCTGGCGAAAGAAGATCCATCATTCCGCGTATGGACTGACGAAGAATCAGGTCAGACTATCATCGCAGGGATGGGTGAGCTTCACCTGGATATCCTGGTTGACCGTATGCGTCGCGAATTTAACGTTGAAGCTAACGTCGGTAAACCGCAGGTTGCTTACCGTGAAGCGATTCGCGCGAAAGTTACCGATATCGAAGGTAAACACGCCAAGCAGTCTGGTGGTCGTGGCCAGTATGGTCATGTTGTGATCGACATGTACCCGCTGGAGCCGGGCTCAAATCCGAAAGGCTACGAGTTCATCAATGACATTAAAGGTGGTGTGATCCCAACGGAATACATCCCTGCCATTGATAAGGGTCTCCAGGAACAGCTTAAGTCTGGTCCACTGGCCGGTTATCCGGTAGTTGATCTCGGTGTGCGTCTGCATTTCGGTTCTTTCCACGATGTTGACTCCTCCGAATTGGCGTTTAAACTGGCCGCGTCTATCGCCTTTAAAGATGGCTTTAAGAAAGCGAAACCCGTTTTGCTTGAGCCTATCATGAAGGTTGAAGTTGAAACGCCGGAAGAGAACACTGGTGATGTCATCGGTGATCTTAGCCGTCGTCGTGGTCAACTGAAAGGTCAGGAATCCAACGCTACTGGCGTTCAGATTCGCGCTGAAGTTCCGTTGTCCGAGATGTTTGGATACGCGACTCAACTGCGTTCTCTGACCAAAGGCCGTGCTTCTTACTCCATGGAGTTTCTGAAGTACGATGATGCGCCGAACAACGTCGCTCAGGCCGTTATTGAAGCCCGTGGTAAATAAGCTTTCGGGTTTAACACATTGATCAGTGCTCTCTCCATGAGGGGGGAGCATAAGAGTAAGGAATATAGCCGTGTCTAAAGAAAAATTTGAACGTTCCAAACCGCACGTTAACGTTGGTACTATCGGCCACGTTGACCATGGTAAAACTACCCTGACTGCAGCAATCACCACCGTACTGGCTAAAACCTACGGCGGTAACGCACGTGCTTTCGACCAGATCGATAACGCGCCAGAAGAAAAAGCCCGTGGTATCACCATCAACACTTCTCACGTTGAATATGACACCCCGAGCCGCCACTACGCGCACGTTGACTGCCCAGGGCACGCTGACTATGTGAAAAACATGATCACCGGTGCTGCTCAGATGGACGGCGCAATCCTGGTTGTTGCTGCGACTGACGGCCCAATGCCGCAGACCCGTGAGCACATCCTGCTGGGTCGCCAGGTTGGCGTTCCTTACATCATCGTGTTCATGAACAAATGTGACATGGTTGATGATGAAGAGCTGCTGGAACTGGTAGAAATGGAAGTGCGTGAGCTTCTGTCTGCGTATGACTTCCCTGGTGATGATCTGCCAGTGGTTCGTGGTTCAGCTCTGCAAGCGCTGAATGGCGTGCCAGAGTGGGAAGCGAAGATCATCGAGCTGGCTGGTCACCTGGATTCTTACATCCCAGAACCAGAGCGTGCGATTGATAAGCCGTTCCTGCTGCCAATCGAAGACGTATTCTCCATCTCCGGTCGTGGTACCGTAGTGACCGGTCGTGTTGAGCGCGGTATCGTTAAAGTTGGCGAAGAAGTTGAAATCGTTGGTATCAAAGACACCGTTAAGTCTACCTGTACTGGCGTTGAAATGTTCCGCAAACTGCTGGACGAAGGCCGTGCTGGTGAGAACGTGGGTGTTCTGCTGCGTGGTATCAAGCGTGAAGACATCGAACGTGGTCAGGTTCTGGCTAAGCCAGGCTCTATCAAGCCACACACCAAATTTGACTCAGAAGTGTATATCCTGAGCAAAGAAGAAGGTGGTCGTCATACGCCATTCTTCAAAGGCTACCGTCCACAGTTCTACTTCCGTACGACTGACGTGACCGGTACCATCGAACTGCCAGAAGGCGTAGAGATGGTAATGCCAGGCGATAACGTGAACATGGTTGTTACCCTGATTCACCCAATCGCGATGGATGACGGCCTGCGTTTCGCAATCCGTGAAGGCGGCCGTACTGTAGGTGCGGGCGTTGTTGCTAAAGTTCTCGCTTAATAGCCAGTAACTTGTCAGCACGAAAAGAGGGCACTTCGGTGCCCTTTTTTTATACGATTTATTTAAATGTTAATTGAAATAAAAACCATTCCCATTTAGACTTGCTGTACTGGTTAAGAAGTGAGTCTCTCCATGTACGTATGTCTGTGTAATGCCGTGACTGATAAAGCAATCCGTAAAGCGGTGCGTCAGCACAATCCCCATACCATGAAGCAATTGCGTGACCTGGTGCCGTTCGGCAGTGACTGCGGGAAGTGTATCCGTCAGGCAAGGCAAATTATGGCGGAGGAATGTGCGACTGTTATCCATATGCATGAAGTCGCTTAATTAAAGGTGTGGTTATTTTTTGACTCTTGGTCCGCAGGTTCTACACTTCTAGAACTGCCCAGGAGGACACACCCATGAAAGGCGATAAAAAACTCATTGCTCATCTTAACAAACTGCTCGGTAACGAGCTGGTTGCCATCAATCAATACTTCCTGCATGCGCGAATGTTCAAAAATTGGGGACTAATGCGCCTTAATGATAAGGAATATCACGAGTCTATCGACGAAATGAAACATGCCGATCGTTATATCGAGCGTATTTTGTTCCTTGAGGGGTTACCTAATCTGCAAGACCTCGGCAAGTTGAATATTGGCGAAGATATTGAAGAGATGTTGAGATCTGACCTAGCGTTGGAACTGGAAGGTGCCAAGAACCTGCGTGAAGGTATCGCTTATGCTGATTCCATCCATGATTATGTCAGCCGTGACCTGATGAAGGATGTTTTAGCTGATGAAGAAGAGCATATCGACTGGCTGGAAACTGAGCTGAGTCTGATTGAACGTCTCGGCATTCAAAATTATGCCCAAGCACAGATACTCGAACGTAAAGACTGATTTTCACGGTTTTTCTATAGCCCCTCGCCTGACTCGTGATGTAAGAGCAATAGGTTAGGGGGCTATTATCAATTATTGCCACTTCCTCTGTTTTACCTCAAAGCGTCACTGCAAACCAAAATCGCCGTAATCCTGAGCATATTTCCATCCGTTACTTGCAACCTGGCCCGTTTTGCGTATAATGCGCGGGCTTACCTAATCAAGGTAAGCCTGATTTTAGCGAATCAGTCGATTGGCAAGTCCGCTTTGCCCTTCGAACAATACTCCCGATATGGGGGTTATATGTTGACGATTACACTCCCCCATCAATCGAAATGGGTGTGAGGAGTAATTATTTACGTTTATAAATAATTGGAGCTCTGGTCTCATGCAGAACCAAAGAATCCGTATCCGCCTGAAAGCGTTTGATCATCGTCTGATCGATCAATCAACTGCGGAAATCGTCGAGACTGCTAAGCGCACTGGTGCGCAAGTCCGTGGTCCGATCCCGCTGCCAACTCGCAAAGAGCGCTTTACCGTTCTGATCTCTCCGCACGTCAACAAAGATGCGCGCGATCAGTACGAGATCCGCACTCACAAGCGTCTGGTTGACATCGTTGAGCCAACCGAGAAAACCGTTGATGCTCTGATGCGTCTGGATCTGGCTGCCGGTGTAGACGTGCAGATCAGCCTGGGTTAATCAGGTCATTGAGCGATTGAGAGGTTGAAACAATGATTGGTTTAGTCGGTAAAAAAGTGGGTATGACCCGTATCTTCACTGAAGATGGCGTTTCTATCCCAGTAACCGTAATTGAAATTGAAGCGAACCGCGTGACTCAGGTTAAAGACCTGGCGAGCGACGGGTACCGTGCCGTTCAGGTCACTACCGGTAGCAAAAAAGCTAACCGTGTGACTAAACCGGAAGCGGGTCATTTCGCTAAAGCTGGCGTTGAAGCTGGCCGTGGTCTGTGGGAATTCCGCCTTGAAGAAGGTCAAGAGTTCACTGCAGGTCAAGAAATTAGCGTTGAGATTTTCTCTGACGTTAAAAAAGTCGACGTTACCGGTACTTCTAAAGGTAAAGGTTTTGCTGGCACTGTAAAGCGCTGGAACTTCCGTACCCAAGATGCTACCCACGGTAACTCCTTGTCTCACCGCGTTCCGGGTTCTATCGGTCAGAACCAGACTCCGGGCAAAGTGTTCAAAGGCAAGAAAATGGCTGGCCACCTGGGTGACGAGCGTGTAACCGTTCAAAGCCTGGACGTAGTACGTGTTGACGCTGAGCGCAACCTGCTGCTGGTTAAGGGTGCTGTACCGGGCGCAACTGGTGGCAACCTGATCGTTAAACCAGCTGTGAAGGCGTAAGGGGATAGCAATGGAATTAGTATTGAAAGACGCGCAAAGCGCGCTGACTGTTTCCGAAACTACCTTCGGTCGTGATTTCAACGAAGCGCTGGTACACCAGGTTGTTGTTGCTTATGCAGCAGGTGCCCGTCAAGGTACTCGTGCTCAGAAGACCCGTGCTGAAGTAACTGGTTCCGGTAAAAAACCGTGGCGTCAGAAAGGTACTGGCCGTGCGCGTTCAGGTTCTGTAAAGAGCCCGATCTGGCGTTCCGGTGGTGTAACCTTCGCTGCCAAGCCACAGGACCACAGTCAGAAAGTAAACAAAAAGATGTACCGCGGCGCGCTGAAAAGCATCCTGTCCGAACTGGTACGTCAAGATCGTCTGATCGTTGTCGAGAAGTTTTCTGTAGAAGCGCCTAAAACTAAGCTGCTGGCACAGAAACTGAAAGATATGGCCCTGGAAGATGTGCTGATCGTGACCGGTGAACTGGATGAGAATCTGTTCCTGGCTGCGCGTAACCTGTACAAGGTTGACGTGCGCGATGTAGCAGGTATCGACCCAGTCAGCCTGATCGCCTTCGACAAAGTGGTTATGACTGCTGATGCTGTGAAGCAAGTTGAGGAGATGCTGGCATGATTCGTGAAGAACGTTTGCTGAAAGTGCTGCGTGCACCGCACGTGTCTGAAAAAGCATCCGCTGCGATGGAAAAAAGTAACACCATCGTTCTCAAAGTTGCCAAAGACGCGACCAAAGCAGAAATCAAAGCTGCAGTGCAGAAACTGTTTGAAGTCGAAGTCGAAGACGTTAACACCCTGGTCGTTAAAGGGAAAGTGAAGCGTCACGGTCAGCGTGTTGGTCGTCGTAGCGACTGGAAAAAAGCTTACGTCACCCTGAAAGAAGGCCAGAACCTGGACTTCATCGGCGGCGCAGAGTAAGTCGGAGGAGTAAGAACAATGGCAATTGTTAAATGTAAACCTACATCTCCGGGTCGTCGCCATGTTGTTAAAGTGGTTAACCCTGAGCTGCACAAGGGTAAACCTTACGCCCCGTTGCTTGAGAAATTGAGCAAAAGCGGTGGCCGTAACAACAATGGTCGTATCACCACCCGTCATATCGGTGGTGGCCACAAGCAACACTATCGTCTGGTTGACTTCAAACGCAACAAAGATGGTATCCCTGCTGTGGTTGAGCGTCTGGAGTACGATCCGAACCGTTCCGCGAATATCGCGCTGGTTCTGTACAAAGACGGCGAACGCCGTTACATCCTGGCGCCGAAAGGCCTGAAAGCTGGTGACCAGATCCAATCTGGTGTTGATGCTGCAATCAAAGCGGGTAACACCCTGCCGATGCGCAACATTCCAGTCGGTTCAACGGTTCATAACGTAGAAATGAAACCAGGTAAAGGCGGCCAGCTGGCTCGTTCTGCTGGTGCTTACGTTCAGATCGTTGCACGTGATGGTTCCTACGTAACTCTGCGTCTGCGCTCTGGCGAAATGCGTAAAGTTCCAGTTGATTGCCGCGCCACCCTGGGTGAAGTCGGTAACGCTGAACATATGCTTCGCGTTCTGGGTAAAGCAGGTGCTGCACGTTGGCGTGGTGTTCGTCCTACCGTTCGCGGTACGGCGATGAACCCAGTCGATCACCCGCACGGTGGTGGTGAAGGTCGTAACTTTGGTAAGCACCCGGTAACTCCGTGGGGCGTTCAGACCAAAGGTAAGAAGACCCGTAGCAACAAGCGTACTGACAAGTTCATCGTACGTCGCCGTAGTAAAAAATAATTAGAGGATAAGCCATGCCACGTTCTCTCAAGAAAGGTCCTTTTATTGACCTGCACTTGCTGAAGAAGGTAGAGAAAGCGGTGGAAAGCGGTGACAAGAAGCCTTTGCGCACTTGGTCCCGTCGTTCAACGATCTTTCCTAACATGATCGGTTTGACCATCGCTGTCCATAATGGTCGTCAGCACGTACCAGTGTTCGTTTCCGATGAAATGGTCGGTCACAAACTGGGTGAATTCGCGCCGACTCGTACTTATCGCGGCCATGCGGCTGATAAAAAAGCTAAAAAGCGCTAAGGTAGGAGGAAGAGATGGAAACTATCGCTAAACATCGCCACGCTCGTTCTTCTGCTCAGAAGGTTCGCCTTGTTGCAGACCTGATCCGCGGTAAGAAAGTGTCGCAAGCTCTGGAAACCCTGACCTACACCAACAAGAAAGCTGCTGGTCTGGTTAAGAAAGTGCTGGAGTCTGCCATTGCTAACGCAGAACACAACGATGGCGCTGACATCGATGATCTGAAAGTCACGAAAATCTTCGTCGACGAAGGCCCAAGCATGAAGCGCATTATGCCGCGTGCAAAAGGTCGTGCAGATCGCATCCTGAAGCGCACCAGCCACATTACTGTGGTTGTGTCCGATCGCTGAGACTCTGGAGACTAGCAATGGGTCAGAAAGTACATCCTAATGGTATTCGCCTGGGTATTGTCAAACCTTGGAACTCTACTTGGTACGCGAATACCAAAGAATTCGCTGACAACCTGGACAGCGACTTTAAAGTTCGCCAATTCTTGACTAAAGAACTGGCGAAAGCTTCCGTTTCGCGCATCGTTATCGAGCGTCCTGCGAAGAGCATCCGTGTGACTATTCACACCGCTCGTCCAGGCATCGTTATCGGCAAGAAAGGTGAAGATGTCGAAAAACTGCGTAAGGTCGTAGCGGATATCGCTGGCGTTCCTGCGCAAATTAACATCGCCGAAGTCCGTAAACCGGAACTTGACGCTAAATTGGTTGCTGACAGCATCACTTCACAGCTGGAACGTCGCGTTATGTTCCGCCGTGCTATGAAGCGTGCTGTACAGAACGCAATGCGTCTTGGCGCTAAAGGTATCAAAGTTGAAGTAAGCGGCCGCCTTGGCGGTGCTGAAATCGCGCGTACCGAATGGTACCGTGAAGGTCGTGTTCCGTTGCACACACTGCGTGCGGATATCGATTACAACACATCTGAAGCGCACACCACTTATGGTGTAATCGGCGTTAAGGTATGGATCTTCAAAGGTGAGATCCTGGGTGGTATGGCTGCAGTTGAACAACCGGAACCGGCTGCTCAACCTAAAAAGCAGCAGCGTAAAGGCCGCAAGTAAGGAGAGTCGCTGATGTTACAACCAAAGCGTACAAAATTCCGTAAGGTGCACAAGGGCCGCAACCGTGGTCTGGCGCAAGGTACGGATGTTAGCTTCGGCACTTTCGGTCTGAAAGCTGTTGGCCGTGGCCGTCTGACTGCTCGTCAAATCGAAGCAGCTCGTCGTGCAATGACTCGTGCAGTTAAGCGTCAAGGTAAGATCTGGATCCGTGTATTCCCGGACAAACCGATCACCGAGAAGCCGCTTGAAGTGCGTATGGGTAAAGGTAAGGGGAACGTGGAGTATTGGGTTGCCCTGATCCAACCTGGTAAGGTCCTGTACGAAATGGACGGTGTGCCGGAAGAAATCGCCCGTGAAGCGTTCAAGCTGGCAGCAGCGAAACTGCCGATCAAAACCACCTTTGTAACTAAGACGGTGATGTAATGAAAGCACAAGAGCTGCGTCAAAAAAGTGTTGAAGAGCTGAACACTGAGCTGCTCAACCTGCTGCGTGAGCAATTTAACTTACGCATGCAGGCGGCGAGTGGCCAACTGCAACAAACTCACCTGTTGAAGCAAGTGCGTCGTAATGTCGCACGTGTTAAGACTTTACTGACTGAAAAGGCGGGTGCGTAAATGACTGATATTATCCGTACTCTGCAAGGTCGTGTTGTTAGTGACAAAATGGAGAAATCCATGGTTGTTGCTATCGAACGTACGGTGAAACACCCAATTTACGGGAAGTTCATCAAGCGTACGACTAAGCTGCATGTACATGACGAGAACAACGAATGTGTGATCGGCGACGTGGTAGAAATCCGCGAATGCCGTCCACTGTCTAAGACTAAGTCTTGGACGTTGGTTCGCGTTGTAGAGAAAGCGATTCTGTAATAGAGTAGCTGGCTCTAACTTAATAAACGGCTCAGAAAGTGAGCCGTTTATTTTTTCTACCCATACTTTGGAAGCGGTGTTATAATGCCGCGCCCTCAGTTATGGGGCTTTTCAACGACCTAGTAATAGGTCCTAAAGTTGTAGTTGACATTAGCGGAGCACTAACATGATCCAAGAACAGACTATGCTGAACGTGGCCGACAACTCCGGTGCACGTCGCGTAATGTGTATCAAGGTTCTAGGTGGCTCGCACCGTCGCTACGCAGGCATCGGCGACGTCATCAAAATTACCATCAAGGAAGCAATTCCTCGCGGTAAGGTGAAGAAAGGCGATGTGCTGAAGGCGGTAGTGGTGCGCACCAAGAAGGGTGTACGTCGCCCGGACGGTTCTGTCATTCGCTTCGATGGTAATGCATGCGTTATTTTAAACAATAATAGCGAGCAGCCTATCGGTACGCGTATTTTTGGGCCGGTAACTCGTGAACTGCGTAATGAGAAGTTCATGAAAATTATCTCTCTGGCACCAGAAGTACTCTAAGGAGCGAACCATGGCAGCGAAAATCCGTCGTGATGACGAAGTTATCGTGATTACCGGGAAAGACAAAGGTAAACGCGGTAAAGTAAAAAATGTCCTGTCTGCTAGTAAGGTCATTGTTGAAGGGATTAACCTGGTTAAGAAACATCAGAAGCCTGTACCGGCCCTGAACCAACCAGGTGGCATTGTTGAAAAAGAAGCTGCTATTCAAGTTTCTAACATTGCTCTCTTTAACACGGCTACTGGTAAGGCTGACCGTGTAGGCTTTAGATTCGAAGACGGCAAAAAAGTCCGTTTCTTCAAGTCAAATAGCGAAACTATCAAGTAATTTGGAGTATGACGATGGCGAAACTGCATGATTACTACAAAGACGAGGTAGTCAAACAACTGATGTCTCAGTTTGATTACAACTCTGTCATGCAAGTCCCTCGGGTCGAGAAGATCACCCTGAATATGGGTGTTGGTGAAGCGATCGCTGACAAGAAACTGCTGGACAATGCAGCAGCCGACTTGGCAGCAATCTCCGGTCAAAAGCCGTTTATCACCAAAGCACGCAAATCTGTTGCAGGCTTCAAAATCCGCCAGGGCTATCCGATCGGCTGTAAAGTAACTCTGCGTGGCGAACGCATGTGGGAGTTCTTTGAGCGTCTGATTTCCATCGCTGTTCCACGTATCCGTGACTTCCGTGGCTTGTCCGCTAAGTCATTCGATGGTCGTGGAAACTACAGCATGGGTGTACGTGAGCAAATCATCTTCCCAGAAATCGACTACGACAAAGTCGATCGCGTTCGTGGTTTGGATATTACCATTACCACTACTGCGAAATCTGATGATGAAGGCCGCGCGCTGTTGGCTGCTTTCAAATTCCCGTTCCGCAAGTAAGGCAGGGTTACTGATGGCTAAACAATCAATGAAAGCACGCGAAGTTGTTCGCGTGAAACTGGCTAACAAGTACCGCGCTAAGCGCGAGGAATTGAAAGCTATTATTTCCGGTGTGAACTCTTCCGACGAAGATCGTTGGGATGCTGTTCTCAAGCTGCAGAGTCTGCCGCGTGATTCCAGCCCGTCTCGTCAGCGCAAACGCTGCCGCCAAACTGGCCGTCCACATGGTTATGTGGGCAAATTCGGGTTGAGCCGTATCAAGCTACGTGAAGCCGCCATGCGCGGTGAAGTACCAGGCTTGAAAAAGGCTAGCTGGTAATTACCAATTGAATCACGGGAGTAAAGACAGATGAGCATGCAAGATCCGATCGCGGATATGCTGACCCGTATCCGTAACGGTCAAGCCGCGAACAAAGTTGCGGTCACCATGCCTTCCTCCAAGCTGAAAGTGGCAATTGCCAACGTGCTGAAGGAAGAAGGGTTTATTGAAGATTTCAAAGTCGAAGGCGATGCCAAGCCTGTTCTGGAACTGGTACTGAAGTACTTCCAGGGCACGGCAGTGGTAGAAAGCATTCAGCGTATCAGCCGTCCAGGTCTGCGTATCTATAAGAAAAAAGATGCGTTGCCAAAAGTTATGGCCGGTTTGGGTATCGCTGTTATTTCTACCTCTAAAGGTGTTATGACCGATCGTGCAGCTCGCCAAGCTGGTCTTGGTGGCGAGATTATCTGCTACGTAGCTTAATTCGGGAGGAAAGAATGTCTCGTGTTGCAAAAGCACCCGTCGTCATTCCTGCCGGCGTAGAGGTAAAACTCAACGGTCAGGTTATTTCGATTAAGGGTAAGAACGGCGAGCTGACTCGTACAGTCCACGACGCCGTTATCGTTACGCAAGAAGCTAACGCACTGACTTTCGCCCCGCGCGAAGGCTTTGCTAATGCATGGGCCCAAGCGGGTACCACGCGTGCTTTGCTGAACGCAATGGTTGTCGGTGTTACCGACGGCTTCACTAAGAAGCTTCAACTGGTAGGTGTTGGTTATCGTGCTGCTGTTAAAGGCAATGTGGTGAATTTAGCCCTGGGCTTTTCTCACCCAATCGATCATCAGCTGCCAGCAGGTATTACTGCTGAATGCCCAAGCCAAACTGAAATCGTGCTGAAAGGCGCTGATAAGCAAGTTATTGGCCAGGTTGCTGCAGATCTGCGTGCCTACCGCCGTCCTGAGCCTTACAAAGGCAAGGGTGTCCGTTACGCCGACGAAGTCGTGCGTACCAAAGAGGCTAAGAAGAAGTAAGGTAACACTATGGATAAGAAATCTGCTCGTATCCGTCGTGCGACCCGCGCACGCCGTAAGATCAAAGAACTGGGAGCAACCCGCCTGGTGGTACATCGTACCCCGCGTCACATTTACGCACAGGTTATTGCTCCAAATGGTTCTGAAGTACTGGTAGCTGCTTCTACTGTAGAAAAAGCTATCTCTGAGCAATTGAAGTATTCCGGTAACAAAGACGCAGCAGCAGCCGTAGGTAAAGCTCTGGCTGAGCGCGCGTTGGAAAAAGGGATTGCGAAAGTATCCTTTGACCGTTCCGGTTTCCAATATCATGGTCGAGTCCAGGCACTGGCAGATGCTGCCCGTGAAGCTGGCCTTCAGTTCTAAGGAAGAGGTTTAAGATGGCTCACATCGAAAAACAAGCTGGCGAACTGCAGGAAAAGCTGATCGCGGTAAACCGCGTATCTAAAACCGTAAAAGGTGGCCGTATTTTCAGCTTTACCGCACTGACAGTTGTTGGTGATGGTAACGGTCGCGTTGGTTTTGGCTACGGCAAAGCACGCGAAGTTCCAGCAGCGATCCAGAAAGCGATGGAAAAAGCCCGTCGCAACATGATGAATGTCGCGCTGAATGGCGGCACTCTGCAGCACCCTGTTAAAGGTGCTCATACGGGGTCCCGTGTGTTCATGCAGCCAGCTCACGAAGGTACCGGTATCATCGCGGGGGGTGCAATGCGCGCCGTTCTCGAAGTTGCTGGGGTGCACAACGTATTGGCTAAAGCTTATGGTTCCACCAACCCGATCAACGTGGTTCGTGCAACTATCGATGCTTTGGCAAATATGAAGTCTCCTGAAATGGTCGCTGCCAAGCGTGGTAAATCCGTTGCAGACATTCTGGGGTAATTGACCATGGCTAAGACTATCAAAGTAACACAAGTTCGCAGCTCCATTGGCCGTCTGCCGAAGCATAAAGCTACACTGCTCGGTCTGGGTCTGCGTCGTATTGGTCACACCGTAGAGCGCGAGGATACTCCTGCTGTACGCGGTATGATCAACCTGGTTTCCTACATGGTTAAAGTTGAGGAGTAACAGATGCGTTTAAATACTCTGTCTCCGGCTGAAGGTGCCAAGCATGCGCCGAAGCGTGTAGGTCGTGGTATTGGTTCTGGCCTGGGTAAAACCGGCGGCCGTGGTCACAAAGGTCAGAAGTCTCGTTCTGGCGGTGGCGTACGTCGTGGTTTTGAAGGTGGTCAGATGCCTTTATATCGTCGTTTGCCGAAATTCGGCTTCACCTCTCGCAAAGCTATGATTACGGCAGAAGTTCGTCTGTCTGAACTGGCTCTGATTGAAGGCGACGTAATCGACCTGAACACGCTGAAAGCCGCTAACGTTGTTGGTACCCAGATCGAATTCGCGAAAGTTATGCTTTCTGGCGAAATCGCTCGTCCGGTTACCCTGCGTGGT
Organism: Serratia sp. HNCC26DJ206; assembly: GCF_057180605.1. Lineage (NCBI taxonomy): Bacteria > Pseudomonadati > Pseudomonadota > Gammaproteobacteria > Enterobacterales > Yersiniaceae > Serratia > Serratia sp. HNCC26DJ206. The sequence continues at coordinate 14,926 of NZ_JBXUGP010000040.1, read as the reverse complement.
CTGCGTGTCACCAAAGGCGCTCGTGCTGCTATCGAAGCTGCTGGCGGTAAAATTGAGGAATAAGTAGCAGATGGCTAAGCAACCAGGATTAGATTTTCAAAGTGCTAAAGGCGGACTCGGCGAGCTGAAGCGCAGACTTTTGTTTGTTATCGGCGCGCTGATTGTTTTCCGCATCGGCTCTTTCATTCCGATTCCTGGTATCGATGCCACTGTGCTTGCCAAATTGCTTGAGCAGCAGAGAGGCACCATCATTGAAATGTTTAACATGTTCTCTGGTGGTGCTCTCAGCCGTGCTTCTATCTTTGCTCTGGGGATCATGCCGTATATTTCGGCATCGATCATCATCCAACTGTTGACGGTGGTTCACCCAACGTTAGCGGAGATCAAGAAAGAAGGGGAGGCTGGCCGTCGCAAGATTAGCCAGTATACCCGCTACGGTACGCTGGTATTGGCCATATTCCAGTCGATCGGTATTGCTACCGGTCTGCCGAATATGCCTGGTATGCAGGGTCTGGTGTTAAACCCAGGCTTTGCATTCTACTTTACTGCGGTGGTGAGCTTGGTTACCGGGACAATGTTCCTGATGTGGCTGGGTGAGCAGATTACTGAGCGCGGTATCGGTAACGGTATCTCGATCATCATCTTCGCGGGTATTGTGGCGGGTTTACCGCCGGCAGTAGGCCATACTATTGAGCAAGCTCGGCAAGGCGACCTGCACTTCCTCCTGTTGCTGTTGGTTGCAGTATTAGTGTTTGCAGTAACCTTCTTCGTTGTTTTCATTGAACGTGGTCAACGTCGTATTGTCGTTAACTATGCGAAACGTCAACAAGGTCGTCGTGTTTACGCAGCACAGAGCACACACTTACCGCTGAAAGTGAATATGGCAGGGGTAATACCTGCAATCTTTGCTTCCAGTATTATTCTGTTCCCTGCCACGATTGCATCCTGGTTTGGGGGCGGTACCGGTTGGAACTGGCTGACAACGATTTCGCTGTATTTGCAGCCTGGACAACCGCTTTATGTGTTACTCTATGCGTCTGCAATCATCTTCTTCTGTTTCTTCTACACGGCGTTGGTATTCAACCCGCGTGAAACAGCAGATAACCTGAAGAAGTCCGGTGCCTTCGTACCAGGAATTCGTCCGGGAGAGCAAACGGCGAAGTATATCGATAAAGTAATGACGCGTTTAACCCTGGTGGGCGCGATGTACATTACTTTCATCTGCCTGATCCCGGAGTTCATGCGTGATGCAATGAAAGTACCATTCTACTTTGGTGGTACCTCGCTACTGATCGTGGTTGTCGTCATCATGGACTTTATGGCTCAAGTGCAAACTCTGATGATGTCAAGTCAGTACGAGTCTGCATTGAAGAAAGCAAACCTGAAAGGCTATAACCGCTAATCAGGTGCGTTTGAGAAGTTACGGAGAGTAAAAATGAAAGTTCGTGCTTCCGTCAAGAAATTATGTCGTAACTGCAAAATCGTTAAGCGTGACGGTGTCGTGCGTGTGATTTGCAGTGCCGAGCCGAAGCATAAACAGCGTCAAGGCTGATTATCTCGCATATTTTTCTTGCAAAGTTGGGTTGAGCTGGCTAGATTAGCCAGCCAATCTTTTGTATGTAGCTGCAACATTATTTGAGTATCCTGAAAACGGGCTTTTCAGAATGGTGTTGCCGTAAAAATAAGTAGGAGTGCATAGTGGCCCGTATAGCAGGCATTAACATTCCTGATCATAAACATACCGTTATCGCGTTAACGTCGATCTTCGGAATCGGCAAAACTCGTTCACAGTCCATCTGTGCTGCTACGGGTATTGCTGAAAATGTTAAGATCAGTGAGCTGTCTGAAGAGCAAATTGAACAATTGCGTGAAGCAGTTGCCAAATTCACTGTTGAAGGTGATTTGCGTCGTGAAGTTACCCTGAGCATCAAGCGTCTGATGGATCTTGGTACATACCGTGGTTTACGCCATCGTCGTGGTCTGCCAGTGCGCGGTCAGCGTACTAAGACCAACGCACGTACCCGTAAGGGTCCGCGTAAACCGATCAAGAAATAATCGGGGTGATTGAATAATGGCAAAGGCACCTGTTCGTACACGTAAGCGTGTAAGAAAACAAGTCTCTGACGGCGTGGCTCATATCCATGCTTCTTTCAACAACACCATTGTAACTATTACCGATCGTCAGGGTAATGCTTTGGGTTGGGCAACTGCCGGTGGTTCCGGTTTCCGTGGTTCTCGTAAGTCAACTCCGTTTGCAGCTCAGGTTGCAGCAGAACGTTGTGCTGACGCAGTAAAAGAATACGGTATCAAGAACCTGGAAGTTATGGTTAAAGGACCTGGTCCTGGTCGTGAGTCTACTATCCGCGCTCTTAATGCGGCTGGTTTCCGCATCACTAATATTACTGATGTGACTCCGATTCCTCATAACGGTTGTCGTCCACCGAAAAAACGTCGCGTGTAACGCCCCTGCTTTTCGGATTGTTGGAGAAAGAAAATGGCAAGATATTTGGGTCCTAAGCTCAAGCTTAGCCGCCGCGAGGGCACAGACCTGTTCCTGAAGTCTGGCGTTCGCGCGATAGATTCAAAGTGCAAAATTGAGCAACCGCCTGGTCAACACGGTGCGCGTAAACCGCGTCTGTCTGACTATGGTGTACAGTTACGTGAGAAGCAAAAAGTTCGCCGTATGTACGGTGTTCTGGAGCGCCAGTTCCGTAACTATTACAAAGAAGCAACTCGCCTGAAAGGCAACACCGGTGAAAACCTGTTGACCCTTCTGGAAGGCCGTTTGGATAACGTTGTTTACCGTATGGGCTTCGGCGCCACTCGTGCAGAATCACGTCAGTTGGTTAGCCACAAAGCAGTTATGGTAAATGGTCGCGTTGTTAACATCGCTTCTTATCAGGTATCTCCGAATGACGTAGTCAGCATCCGCGAGAAAGCTAAAAAGCAGTCTCGTGTTAAGGCTTCTCTGGAGCTGGCTGAGCAGCGTGAAAAGCCGACTTGGCTGGAAGTTGATGCTGCGAAGATGGAGGGTGTGTTCAAACGTATTCCTGAACGTACCGATCTGTCCGCCGACATTAACGAACACCTGATCGTCGAGCTTTACTCCAAGTAAAGCTTGAGTTTCAAAGAGAGGACACAATGCAGGGTTCTGTGACAGAGTTTCTAAAACCGCGCCTGGTAGATATCGAGCAAGTCAGTTCGACGCACGCCAAGGTGACCCTTGAGCCTTTAGAGCGTGGCTTTGGCCATACTCTTGGCAACGCACTGCGCCGTATTCTGCTTTCATCTATGCCGGGTTGCGCGGTGACCGAGGTTGAGATTGATGGTGTACTACATGAGTACAGCACCAAAGAAGGCGTACAGGAAGATATCCTGGAGATCCTGCTCAACCTGAAAGGGCTGGCGGTGAGAGTTCAAGGCAAAGATGAAGTTATTCTTACCCTGAATAAATCTGGCATTGGCCCTGTGACCGCTGCCGACATTACCCATGATGGTGATGTCGAAATCGTCAAGCCGCAGCACGTGATCTGCCACCTGACCGATGAGAACGCTGCTATCAGCATGCGTATCAAAGTTCAGCGCGGTCGTGGTTATGTGCCGGCTTCTGCCCGAATTCATTCGGAAGAAGATGAGCGCCCGATTGGTCGTCTGTTGGTTGACGCCTGCTATAGCCCTGTAGAGCGTATTGCCTACAATGTTGAAGCAGCGCGTGTAGAACAGCGTACTGACCTGGACAAGCTGGTAATCGAAATGGAAACCAATGGCACGATCGATCCTGAAGAGGCGATCCGCCGTGCGGCAACCATTCTGGCAGAACAACTGGAAGCTTTCGTTGACTTACGTGATGTTCGTCAGCCGGAAGTGAAAGAAGAGAAACCAGAATTTGATCCGATCCTGCTGCGCCCTGTTGACGATCTGGAATTGACTGTCCGCTCTGCTAACTGCCTTAAGGCAGAAGCTATCCACTACATCGGTGATCTGGTACAGCGTACCGAGGTTGAGCTGCTGAAAACGCCTAACCTGGGTAAAAAATCTCTTACTGAGATTAAAGATGTGCTGGCTTCGCGTGGTTTGTCTCTGGGCATGCGCCTGGAAAACTGGCCACCGGCAAGCATTGCTGACGAGTAACCGGATCACAGGTTAAGGTTTTACTGAGAAGGATAAGGTCATGCGCCATCGTAAGAGTGGTCGTCAACTGAACCGTAACAGCAGCCATCGCCAGGCTATGTTCCGTAACATGGCCGGCTCTTTGGTTCGTCATGAGATCATCAAGACGACCTTGCCAAAAGCGAAAGAGCTGCGTCGCGTTGTTGAGCCGCTGATTACTCTTGCCAAGACCGACAGCGTAGCTAATCGTCGTCTGGCATTCGCCCGCACTCGTGATAACGAGATCGTGGCAAAACTGTTTAACGAGCTAGGCCCGCGTTTTGCGAGCCGTGCCGGTGGTTACACTCGCATTCTGAAGTGTGGCTTCCGCGCAGGCGACAACGCGCCGATGGCATACATCGAGCTGGTTGATCGTGCTGAGTCTCAAGCAGAAGTAGCAACTGCAGAGTAATATCTGTGAGAGCGTAAAAAAACCGGGCTTGCCCGGTTTTTTTACGCCCATTATCAGTACGAAGACATTTCCCTGCACTGACGCAGCACATCTTAAGATCCTTCTTTTTATTCGTTATGCTAATACTATCAATCAGGTTAATTAGGACTGAGGATTCTTACTATGTGGTGGTTCGATGTCTGAGTTGGAATACCAAACGCCGTGGGTGAAAAACCAGAGGAGTAGAGATGTTTAAAATCGGCCAACTGGCAAAGCTCGCGGGCGTTACACCAGATACTGTCCGCTATTATGAGAAGCAAGGCATGATGGACCATAATGTTCGTACCGAGGGTGGCTATCGTTTGTACAGCGATCAGGACCTGCAGCGCTTACGCTTTATCCGCTATGCCAAGCAATTGGGTTTCACATTGGAAACCATAGCGGAATTATTGTCGATCCGTGTAGATCCAGAACATCATACCTGCAAAGAGTCTAAATCCATCGTTGATGCTAGGCTGCTCGAAGTAGAGAATAAGCTTACGGAGCTGACCAGAATGCGTGAGTCACTCAAAAGGCTCAGTGATGCATGCTGTGGCAGTGCTCACACCACGAACTACTGCTCTATTCTGGAGGCTTTGGAGCAAGGCGCGAGTGAAGAGAAGAGTAAAAAATCAGGCTGAATGCTTCGCGGTACTTTAATTTTTACTTATGTAGCAGTATCATCAGCCCGTTTTATGCCCATGTAATTAACAAGGAATACTATGATGACTAAATATCGGCACACTAAAGGCCAAATACAGGAAAATGCCATTGAGGCATTGCTACATGACCCGCTGTTCCGTCAGCGAGTAGAAAAGAATATCAAAGGGAAAGGCAGTTACCGGCGTAAAGATAAACATGCGAAAGGTGGTAGCTGGGAGGCCAGTGGTAAGTTATCCAATAACAACTTAACACTGGCTTTCTGGTTTTGAGGCATAAAAAAGCCACCAGGATAAGGCGGCCTTTTTCGCAGTGCATGGCTTGGTCTATTGTTTGTGTTGCTGCTGCTGACTCAGTAAATCACGGATTTCCGTCAGCAATTTCTCTTCAGCACTAGGCGCTGGCGAAGCTGCCGGTTCTTCTACTTCTTTACGGCGCATTTTGTTCATTAATTTGATGGCCATAAAGATCGCGAAGGCAACAATGATAAAGTCAAAAATATTCTGCAGAAACGAACCATAATTCATGACAACGGCGGGGATATTACCCTCAGCTTCGCGCAATACCAGATGGAATTGTTTGAAGTCGACGCCCCCGAGCAGCATGCCTAAAGGTGGCATGATAATATCGGAAACCAGTGAAGAAACAATTCTGCCAAATGCGGCACCGATAATGACACCCACCGCCAAGTCGACCACATTGCCACGCATGGCAAACTCGCGAAACTCTTTCAAAATACCCATAAAAACACTCCTTAAAAACTAATGATCCAAGTTTAACAAAGCGATTTCCTTTCGCCACGATGAATATAGAAAAGTTTTTTGGTTTTCCCACGCCAACACACGCGGGGAAGCCCATTCACATAATCAATGTTTCTATAGGAAGAACGGGCTTGGTTGGAACAAACGTTCAACGTCCGGCACGAATTTCTTATCGGTAATAAACATGATTATGTGATCGCCTTGCTGAATTTTGCTATTGCCATTGGCAATGATGACATCATCCCCGCGTACAATAGCGCCAATAGTGGTTCCTGGTGGTAGTTTAATCTCTTCTACCGTACGGCCAACCACTTTAGAGGTGCTTTCATCTCCGTGAGCAATGGCTTCGATGGCTTCAGCAACTCCACGGCGCAGCGAGGAAACGCTGACAATATCGGCTTTACGTACGTGCCCTAGCAATGCTGAGATCGTCGCTTGCTGTGGTGAAATAGCAATATCAATCACGCTGCCCTGTACTAAATCGACATAGGCACGGCGCTGGATCAGCACCATGACTTTTTTGGCCCCCATGCGCTTGGCCAGCATGGCAGACATGATATTAGCTTCATCATCATTGGTGATGGCGATAAATACGTCTACCTGGTCCACATGTTCTTCGGCAAGTAGTTCCTGATCGGAAGCATCGCCGTAAAACACAATAGTATCGTGCAGGTGTTCTGCCAACTCAGCGGCGCGCTGTTGATTACGTTCAATCAGCTTCACGTTGTATGATTTTTCCAACCGCTGCGCCAGACCTGCCCCCACATTACCCCCGCCAACAATCATGATGCGTTTGTAGGGTTTTTCCAGTCGCTGTAACTCACTCATTACTGCGCGGATATGCTGAGAAGCGGCCACAAAGAACACTTCATCACCGGCTTCGATGATGGTTGAACCTTGCGGGCGTATCGGTCGATCCTGACGGAAGATGGCGGCTACGCGAGTATCAATGTGCGGCATATGTTCGCGCATGGAAGAGAGGGCGTTACCGACCAGTGGGCCACCGTAATAGGCTTTCACCGCGGCGATGCTGACTTTACCAGCGGCGAAATTCACCACCTGCAATGCGCCAGGGTATTCAATCAGTTTATAAATGTAATCGATAACCAACTGTTCCGGTGAGATCAGATGGTCGATCGGAACCGCTTCTGGATGGAATAATTTCTCGGACTCACGAATATATTCCGGTGCACGGATACGTGCGATGCGGTTTGGGGTATTAAATAGGGAATAGGCGATCTGGCAGGCAACCATATTGGTTTCGTCAGAATTGGTGACGGCGACCAGCATGTCGGCATCTTCTGCCCCGGCTTCGCGCAATACGCGTGGATGGGAGCCATGTCCCTGAACGACGCGCAGGTCGAATTTATCCTGTAGCTGTCGTAAACGCCCAGAGTCGGTATCGACTACGGTGATATCGTTGTTTTCACCAACCAGGTTTTCTGCCAGTGTCCCGCCGACCTGACCAGCGCCAAGAATAATTATTTTCATCGGGTTCTCTGCTTCACACTGCAACGGCCATGGCCGCTATTTGTAGGCGCATTGAAGTGCGCCCTGATAGTTACATTTTAATCAGCTTAGCGTAAAAGAAACCATCTCCATCCTCAGGATGAGGAAGATTTTGCCTGCCTGGTGATTGATTATCACCCGTTTCTGCCAAATTAGCGTCGCTATGGCGTTGCAGGAAAGCGGCTATCTGTTCACTGTTCTCCTGCGGCAGAATGGAACAAGTGGCATATACCATCACGCCTCCTGATTTTAAATGCGGCCAGATGGCCTCCAGAATTTCGCTCTGTAGGCTGGCTAACTCAGCGATGTCGCTGTCCCGGCGTAACCATTTGATATCCGGGTGGCGGCGAATGACGCCGGTAGCGGAACAGGGGGCATCCAACAAAATACGGTCGAACTGCTTATCGCCGCACCATTCCGCCGGTGTTCGGCCATCGCCCACTTTTACTTCAGCATGAAGACGCAAGCGTTGCAGGTTTTCTTTTACCCGGGCCAGACGTTGTTCATCGATATCGACGGCCATCACATGGGCTTTCGGCGCAGCCTCCAGAATGTGGGTGGTTTTACCACCGGGTGCCGCGCACAGATCGAGGATCTGTTCGCCGTTCTGCGGATCCAACAGATCGATACAGCCCTGAGCGGAAGCATCCTGCACGGTGACCCAGCCGTCAGCAAAGCCCGGCAGATCCGTCACGCCGCAAGGGGCCAGCAAACGTACCGCATCGCGATATTCCTTATGCGGCTCAGCGGCGATGCCAGCCTGCTGCATCAATTGCAGGTATTCATCACGGCTATGATGCAGACGATTAACGCGTAGCCACATTGGGGGTTTCTGATTATTGGCATCAACGATCTGTTCCCAATTGGCAGGATAGGCCTGTTTGATACGCTTGAGCAGCCAACTTGGGTGCAGGTAGCGGCTTTCGTTATTGGCGGCGCGTTGCAGCAGTTCTTCTTGCTGGCGTTGGAATTGACGCAGGACGCCATTGATCAAGCCTTTCAACTGCGGGCGCTTCAGGGCAACTGCACCTTCTACGGTTTCAGCCATTACTGCATGCGGTGGAATGCGGGTATAAAGTAATTGATACAGACCCACCATCAGCAGGTAATGCAGCGTACGCTGCTTGCCAGTCATTGGTTTGGCCATTAATTGCTGAATGCACCATTCAAGCTGCGGTAGTACTCGCAACGTGCCGAAACAAAGCTCCTGCAACAATGCACGATCCTTGTCGGAAATGTTCTTTTGTAATGCTGGCAGAATAGTGCTGAGTGACTGCCCCTGATCCAGTACCTGGCCGATGGCTTTGGCTGCATGGCTGCGGAGGTTGTAATTATTTTTCATAGGCTGAAGCTGATAACGATCGGCGTTAAGAGAGAAACAGCCCGGTAACGGTAACCGGGCAAGGGGTGTCTTTTATAACCGGTTACCCGGCATGAACCATTCGCGGCGTGAATTTAATAAATCCTGTGCCGACATCGGCTTTTTACCTGCTGGCTGCAATTGTGTCAGGTTCAAAATACCGTCAGTGGTGGCAACTTGAATCCCCTGTTTGTCGGCATGAACGATAGTGCCTGGCTGTGCGCCAGATGTTTCGGCCAAAACCGTCGCTTGCCAGACTTTCACTGGTTGGTCTTCGATGGTGAAATAGCTGACTGGCCATGGATTGAAAGCACGAATGCAGCGCTCAAGCTGTGCCGCTGACAGGCTCCAATCTAGTCGTGCTTCTTCCTTGCTCAGCTTTTCAGCGTAGGTGACCAGCGTTTCATTTTGTACCTCACGCTTCGCCGTACCGGAAGCCAATTGTTGCAGCGTTGCCAGCAACCCCTGTGGCCCCAGTTCCGCTAACTTGTTGTACAGGCTGGCGCTGGTATCAGTGGTTTCGATTGGGCAACTGATCTTGTGCATCATATCACCGGTATCAAGACCAACATCCATCTGCATGATCGTTACGCCAGTTTCACTGTCACCAGCCCACAAAGCACGTTGGATCGGTGCCGCGCCACGCCAGCGTGGAAGCAGGGAGCCGTGAACATTGATGCAACCCAAGCGCGGCATCTCCAGAACGGCTTTCGGCAGGATCAAGCCATAAGCAACCACCACCATGATATCGGCGTTGAGATCGGCAACCAGGTGCTGATTCTCTTCCGGGCGCAGTGATTTAGGCTGAAAAACCGGGATCTGATGCTGTTCTGCCAACACTTTAACCGGGCTTGGCGTCAGTTTGTTACCACGGCCAGCCGGGCGATCGGGCTGAGTGAAAACGCCAACAATTTGGTGCTCAGATGACAGCAGCGCGTCGAGGTGACGCGCTGCGAAGTCTGGAGTTCCGGCGAAAATAATCCGTAAAGAGTCAGACACGTTAGTTTCCTGATCGGTTAGGCACGGGCGTTAAGCTTGGCCATTTTTTCCAGTTTCTGACGGATACGCTGGCGTTTAAGCGGAGAAAGGTAATCGACAAACAGCTTACCGACCAGATGATCCATTTCATGCTGGATACAAATAGCCAGCAGTTCATCGGCTTCGAGCTCAAAAGATTGTCCTTGGCGGTCAAGTGCGCGAACCTTTACTTTCTCAGCACGTGGCACCAGAGCGCGATGCTCAGGAACGGAAAGACAACCTTCTTCGATACCGGTTTCGCCGTGTTTTTCCAGCAGTTCCGGGTTGATCAGCACCAGCGGTTCGTCGCGGTTCTCAGAAATATCAATGACGATAATGCGCTGATGAATATCTACCTGTGTTGCAGCGAGGCCAATACCTTCCTCTGCGTACATGGTTTCAAACATATCATCCACGATGCGCTGGATATCTGCATTGAATTCTTTTACCGGGGTTGCAACTTTGCGCAGCCGCTCGTCTGGGAAATGTAATACTTGCAAGACTGACATATATCTTTAGATCTGTATCCGAGTGATAAAAGGTAGTTAGCTTCTATTCTAGACATTTCCTGGCCTGATTGACAGCATCGTTGACCAATTGCACCCATGGGCAATACCACATTTTCAGCGAGGGAATGCGCGATGCAGCCAGAGGAAATCGCTCTACGTATGCATGCTGTGACGGGGATAAGTGCGCAGCAAGCCAGCCAAGTTATCGTTCAGTTGATCGCAGAAGGTAGCGATCCTTACCCGCTATTAAAGCCGCTGGGTTTGAATAATAAACAACAGGAGCAATTCCGTCATGTTCCCGCGCATTATCTGCGGGCAACGCTCAAATGGTTGGAACAGACAGGAAATCAGATGATGACTTACGGTGAACCTGGTTTCCCTGAGCTTTTGGCGCATATTGCTGATGCGCCGCTATTGCTGATGGTGAAAGGAAATCCCACAGCCTTACAATTGCCGCAAATCGCCATGGTGGGCAGCCGCCAGTTCAGTCATTATGGCGAGCATTGGGGAAATTACTTTGCCACCGGGCTGGTGCATTGTGGTTTCGCCATCACCAGCGGATTAGCCATCGGTATTGACGGTATTTGTCACCGTGCTGCCTTGGCTGCCCACGGGGTGACAATTGCCGTGCTGGGCAGTGGCCTAGCCAATATCTATCCGCGCCGCCACCGGCATCTTGCTGAACAAATTGTTGAGCAGGGCGGTGCGGTGGTTTCTGAACATCTGGCTACGGATTTACCTCTGGCCGACCATTTTCCCCGCCGTAACCGAATTATCAGTGGTTTGAGCATGGGAGTGGTGGTCATTGAAGCTTCATTGCGCAGCGGTTCCTTGATTACCGCACGTTGTGCGTTGGATCAGGGGCGTGAAGTCTTTGCCCTGCCGGGAGCGCTGGGTAACCCGATGAGTGAGGGGACACACTGGCTGATTCAGCAGGGAGCCAGCCTGGTTACTGGTCCGAAAGATATCGCTGAGCAACTGGGAAGTGGTCTGCATTGGCTGTCCGTGAATGAAAATACAACTATTTCTGTATCTGAGGCCCAAGTTGAATTGCCATTTGCCGATGTGTTGGCTAACGTAGGAGATGAGGTGACACCTGTTGACGTCGTCGCTGAACGTGCCGGCCAACCTGTGCCAGAGGTGGTAATCAAGTTACTCGATCTGGAGTTAGCAGGGTGGATCGCAGCTGTACCCGGCGGCTATGTCCGATTAAGGAGGGCAGGCCATGTTCGACGTACTCATGTACTTGTTTGAAACGTATATCCACAATGAGCCAGAGATGTCAGTTGATCAGGATACCTTGACCGCCGATCTTGCCGAAGCAGGATTTGATCGGGATGATATCTACAACGCACTGAATTGGCTCGAGAAGCTTGCAGACCTCCAGGAAGGTGAGAATGCGCCCTACTTTATGGATGCCGATCCGCTGGCAATGCGGATCTACACCGAAGAAGAAAGTGCGCGTTTGGATGCCAGTTGCCGTGGTTTCCTCTTGTTTTTAGAACAGATTCAAGTATTGAACCTCGAAACCCGTGAAATGGTCATCGATCGTGTTATGGCTTTAGATAATACGGACTTTGATCTTGAAGATCTGAAATGGGTGGTGTTGATGGTGCTGTTTAATATCCCCGGATATGAGAGCGCTTATCAGCAAATGGAAGAACTGTTATTTGATGTAAACGAAGGTTATCTGCACTGAGCCGATAACACGCATAGAAAGACGTTATGACAAAACCAGCGATTTTTGCCACCAGGCAAAATGAACCCTGTCCGGAATGTGGGGCCGAATTGGTGATCCGTAGTGGTCGCCACGGCCCCTTTCTTGGTTGTTCCCAATATCCTGAATGCCAATATATTCGGCCGTTGAAAGCGCAAGCCGATGGCCATGTTGTCAAGGTTCTGGAGGGGCAGGTGTGCCCAAAATGTCAGGCGACGCTGGTGCTACGCCAGGGGCGTTATGGCATGTTCATTGGTTGTGAGCACTATCCTGAGTGCGATCACACCGAAGCGATCGATAAACCGGACGAGACCAGCATTGCCTGTCCACAATGCGGTCAGGGTAAATTGCTGCAACGCAAGTCACGCTATGGCAAGGTGTTCCACTCTTGCGATCGCTATCCGGCCTGCCAATTCGCCCTCAACTTTAAGCCTATCGCCGGTGAGTGTGCCTTCTGCCACTATCCGTTGCTGATGGAAAAGCGTACGGCAAAAGGCCCAACCCTCTTTTGCGCCAGTAAATTGTGCGGAAAATCCGTCGTTACCACAGAATAATCACGCTATGAACTCAGAACAAACTTCCGCATTCGCACTTATCATAGAAGCATTGAAAAATCAGCAGGTTATTGCTTACCCAACCGAAGCCGTATTCGGTCTGGGATGCGATCCTGACAGTAAACTGGCAGTCAGTGAGTTGCTGGCATTAAAGCAGCGCCCATGGGAAAAGGGCCTGATCCTGGTTGCTGCTGATTATTCGCAGTTAACGCCTTATATTGACGACAACGCATTGAGTGAACAGCAACGTGCGACGATTTTTGCCAGTTGGCCTGGCCCGGTGACCTGGGTGATCCCAGCCAAGCAGCAAACGTCGCGATTACTGACCGGTCGCTTCAGTTCGCTGGCGGTTCGCGTTAGCGATCATCCCTTGGTGCAGCAACTCTGTCGTCAGTTTGGTAAGCCGTTGGTCTCAACCAGCGCTAATTTAAGCGGCCAGGAGCCGTGCCGCACTGTTGCAGAAGTGAAGCTGCAGTTTGGCGAACTTTTCCCGGTGCTGGCTGGCCACGTTGGTGGGCGCCTGAATCCTTCTGAAATCAGAGATGCTTTGACGGGTGAGCAAATCCGTCAGGGATAGAGGTCATGTTAATGGAGAAGTTCGTGGTATTCGGTAATCCCATTGCTCATAGCAAATCCCCCCGTATTCATGCGCTGTTTGCCGAACAAACCCAGATAGATCATCCCTATGGGGCCGTGCTGGCACCGTTGGATGGATTTGAGTCAGTGCTACAACAGTTTATTACTGAGGGGGGAAAGGGAGCCAATGTCACCGTCCCTTTTAAAGAGCGTGCCTACGAAGCATCAAGTGAGTTAAGTGACAGGGCGGCAATAGCGGGTGCGGTGAATACGCTCAAGGTATTGCCGGGTGGCCGTTTGTTAGGTGATAACACCGACGGTATTGGCCTGTTGACCGATCTTGAACGTCAACAACTGATCCAGCCCGGCGATCATATTCTGCTGGTGGGGGCGGGTGGTGCTGCACGGGGAGTTATCCTGCCATTACTCTCTTTTGGCTGTCGGGTCGTGCTTACCAACCGTACCCCTAGCCGCGCACAAGAGTTGGTGACGCTCTTTCAGCATTTGGGTGAGATCACATCATTACCGATGGATCAACTCGATCAACCACACTTTGACTTAGTGATCAATGCAACCGCTTCAGGGATCAGTGGCGAGATCCCGGCACTACCAGCAAGCATTGTGAATAGCACAACCCGTTGTTACGACATGTTCTATCAGCAAGGAAGCACCCCATTTCTTGCCTGGGCAGAGAAACAGGGGGTGAAACGTTATGCCGATGGTTTGGGGATGCTGGTGGGGCAGGCAGCACATGCTTTCCTGTTATGGCATGGCGTTATGCCGGAGATCGAACCCGTGCTGTTAACGCTGCGCAAAGAAATGGCCGTTTAAACAATAGCCCCGCTACAGTGGATTGGAGCGGGGCGTTCAATATTGGATTAGATATCTTTGGAAAGGTATTCGTCTTTCCAGCGTATATAGTTGTTGGACGAGTAGACTAACCCTTCCCGTTCAGCCTGCGTTAATGGTCTCACCTGACGTGCCGGGCTGCCCATATATAGATAGCCAGTTTCCAAGCGTTTGCCCGGGGCAACCAAACTGCCTGCGCCAATCATTACATCATCTTCTATTACCGCACCGTCCAACAGGATCGAACCCATTCCCACTAAAACTCGGTTGCCGATAACACAGCCGTGCAGCATGGCTTTATGCCCGACGGTGACATCTTCACCAATCAATAGGGGATAACCTGCTGGATTGTAGTCGGATTGATGTGTCACATGCAGGACGCTACCATCCTGAATGTTGCTGCGTGCACCGATCCTCACGGCATTAACATCTCCACGGATGGAAACTAACGGCCAGATACTGACGTCATCGGCCAGTTCAACGTTACCGATCACAACGCTGGAAGGATCGATCATGACGCGCAGGCCAATCTGGGGGGAGTAATGAAGATAAGAACGTACTGCATCGGACATGGTATAGCCTCACGTCAGGATCATATTTACCGGCAATACTAGACTCTGACGGTGGAATTACAACCAGGCAACACGCCGGATCCCGTGGAAAACAGCCCGGATCGGATAAGATCCACGCGAAAGGACTGAAAAGTACGCAGTCGGTAATAAAAGATCTAAAAAGGGCTTGTGGAAAAAACGAGGATCCCTATAATGCGCCTCCATCGACACGGAACATGTGAACAACTTCACAGAGTCTCCGGGGGTTGCAGAGAAAAAATCTT
>NZ_JBXUGP010000039.1:0-33944 GCF_057180605.1 Serratia sp. HNCC26DJ206 | reverse complement strand
TTCCACGCAGGCCGCAACAGGTATTTTCGATAAAAAACACCGTTTGCTGCATTCCACAGCAAAACCCGTCCTTATACCCGGTTATGCACTAACTTATCCACAGAGCGCATTTGCTCGGAAAATTTACGAGCACCGCGCAAACGTTTTCGCTACAATTCCCGCGACAAAACGATCCCCCCTTTTTACTACGGGGGCGTTACCTGAATCTGTTCCTGCCCTTTCTATATATAAGGAAAGAAGGTAGAGATTCACGTAACGCTCTTTATATTGCGACTCAAAGCCAAGGGATAAAACCATGCAACAACCTCGTCCAATCCGCCGGGCTCTGCTCAGCGTGTCTGATAAAGCCGGTATCGTTGAATTCGCCGAAGCACTCTCCCAGAGAGGCGTAGAACTGCTATCCACCGGCGGCACCGCCCGCCTGCTGGCGAATGCCGGTCTGCCCGTTACCGAAGTTTCTGACTACACCGGTTTCCCGGAAATGATGGATGGACGAGTGAAGACCCTGCATCCGAAAGTGCATGGCGGTATTCTGGGCCGTCGTGGCCAGGATGATGCCATCATGGAGCAACATGCGATCAAACCGATCGATATGGTGGTAGTGAATCTGTATCCCTTCGCCCAAACCGTAGCTCGTCCAGATTGTTCATTGGAGGATGCCGTTGAGAATATCGATATCGGTGGCCCAACCATGGTGCGCTCTGCCGCCAAGAACCATAAAGATGTCGCTATCGTGGTGAAGAGCAGCGACTACGCCGCCATCATTACAGAAATGGATAACAATGCGGGCTCGCTGCGCTATCCAACCCGATTCGATCTGGCGATCAAGGCCTTTGAGCATACCGCAGCTTACGACAGCATGATCGCCAACTACTTTGGTGCTCTGGTTCCGGCCTATCACGGCGAAACTGAGCAGCCTTCTGGCCGCTTCCCACGCACCCTGAACCTGAACTACATCAAGAAGCAGGATATGCGCTACGGCGAGAACAGCCACCAGCAAGCCGCCTTCTATATAGAAGAGAACCTGCAGGAAGCCTCCGTCGCCACCGCCGCACAGCTGCAAGGCAAGGCTCTCTCTTACAACAACATCGCCGATACCGACGCTGCGCTGGAATGTGTGAAAGAGTTTGCCGAGCCGGCCTGCGTGATCGTCAAACACGCTAATCCTTGTGGTGTGGCGATCGGCGAAAGCCTGTTCGCTGCTTATGATCGTGCCTACCAGACCGATCCCACCTCTGCCTTTGGTGGCATCATCGCTTTCAACCGTGAGTTGGATGCTGAGACAGCGAAAGCGATCATCAGCCGCCAGTTCGTTGAGGTGATCATCGCACCAGGCATCAGTGACGAAGCTCGCTCTCTGCTAGCAGCCAAACAGAATGTGCGCGTACTGGCCTGTGGCCAGTGGCAGCAACGCGTTGCCGGTCTGGATTTCAAACGCGTCAACGGTGGCCTGCTGGTGCAGGATCGCGATCTGGGCATGGTGGCTGAAGGCGATCTGCGCGTGGTTTCTGAACGTCAGCCAACCGCTCAGGAACTGCGTGATGCGCTGTTCTGCTGGAAAGTGGCTAAGTTCGTTAAATCCAACGCCATTGTTTATGCGCGTGACAACATGACCATCGGCATCGGGGCGGGCCAGATGAGCCGCGTTTACTCGGCCAAGATTGCGGGTATCAAAGCCGCTGACGAAGGCTTGGAAGTACCCGGCTCCGCCATGGCGTCTGACGCTTTCTTCCCGTTCCGTGACGGTATCGACGCCGCCGCCGCAGTAGGTATTACCTGCGTTATCCAGCCAGGCGGTTCGATCCGCGATGACGAAGTGATTGCCGCTGCCAATGAGCACGGTATTGCGATGATCTTCACCGACATGCGTCATTTCCGCCATTAATCCCTTTCGCTGCGTGCGCCAAAGCGCACGCTGTTTATGGAGCACCTGATGAATATTCTGATTATCGGTAACGGCGGGCGCGAACATGCGTTGGCTTGGAAAGCGGCCCAATCACCATTGGCGGATAAGGTTTACGTTGCGCCGGGCAATGCGGGCACGGCATTGGAAGTCAACCTGACCAACATTGATATCGCCCCAACCGATATCCCGGCACTGCTGGCCTTTGCCAAAAGCCATGCTATCGGTCTCACCATTGTTGGCCCTGAAGCCCCGCTGGTGATTGGCGTGGTTGATGCTTTTCAGGCCGCTGGTCTGAAAATTTTTGGTCCGTCGCAGGCAGCCGCCCAGTTAGAAGGCTCCAAAGCGTTCACCAAAGATTTCCTGGCTCGCCATGCGATCCCAAGCGCGGAATACCAGAACTTCACCGATGTGGACGCTGCGCTGACGTACGTACGCAGCAAAGGTGCGCCGATCGTGATCAAAGCTGACGGCTTGGCAGCCGGTAAAGGCGTGATCGTTGCCATGACGCTGCAAGAAGCAGAAGACGCCATTCAGGATATGCTGGCGGGCAATGCCTTTGGCGACGCCGGGCACCGCATTGTGATTGAAGAATTCCTTGAAGGCGAAGAAGCCAGCTTTATCGTGATGGTGGACGGCGAAAACGTGGTTCCGATGGCCACCAGCCAGGATCACAAGCGCGTGGGCGATGGCGATACCGGCCCGAATACCGGCGGCATGGGGGCTTACTCACCGGCTCCGGTGGTCACCGATGAAATCCATCAGCGCGTGATGGATCAGGTGATCTGGCCAACCGTGCGCGGCATGGCGGCAGAAGGCAATACTTACGTGGGCTTCCTGTATGCTGGCCTGATGATTGATGCCGACGGTCAACCTAAGGTGATTGAATTCAACTGCCGCTTTGGCGATCCGGAAACTCAGCCAATCATGTTACGCCTGCGTTCCGATCTGGTTGAACTGTGTCTGGCGGGTGCCGAAGGCAGGCTTAGTGAGAAAACCTCCGAGTGGGACGAGCGTCCTGCTTTAGGCGTAGTCCTGGCTGCCGGGGGCTACCCTGGTGATTACCGCAATAGCGATGTGATCCATGGTTTGTCGCAGCAGCACAGTGCTGATGGGAAAGTGTTCCATGCTGGTACGCGTCTGCAAGGGAATGATGTTGTCACCAGCGGCGGCCGCGTATTGTGCGTGACGGCCTTGGGTGCAACGGTGGCTGAAGCACAGCAACGGGCTTATCAGTTAGCGGAAAATATTCAGTGGCAAGGCTGCTTCTGCCGCAAAGATATTGGCTACCGCGCGATTGCGCGTGGCAAATAAGCTCGACCAAGGTAAAACGAGAGGGCTCTGTTCGCAGAGCCTTTTTTATTGGTTTTTCTAAAGCGAATCTTCTGTGGGTTCCCAACGACAGAAATCGTCGTTCGCCACCAGCAGCAATTCACGTCCGTCCGGCCCATCCAGCCAGGCTATGCTCACCGGTTGGCTGCTGTTGGCAGCACGCTGCGCAATCCAGGCCTCAGCCTGCTTGCCAAAGTCTGGTTTCAGCATTTCGCCACGGCACGACTGCACATTCCCCTGCTGCCAACGCCCCTGCAACAGCCTTACCCGGCCAGCATTGAGGGCATCGCTCACTTCCAGAATGCGGCGAGCCTGATATTGGTAGAGTGCGATATCGTCGCTGGACAGTTTTTCGCGCCGCGTCGCCAATTGGCGCTGCATAAAGCTGACCGTACCATCGTTGGTAAAGCGTAATTGAATCGAGTCCTTATCGCCGTCAGCATCGGTACGTCTGATCTGGCGCAGTACACCATTCTGATATTCATACAGGGTAGTTATCGTCCCCGGCCCACGATAAGGGCTATAGACGCTCATCAGCACCATCGGGCGCTGCTGGTTATCGTCTTTTCGCCACAGGCGGATGACTCCCTGATCGGCAACAAAACCGCTGGCAGTAAATGAAGGAGGGGTAGAACGAAAACTACAGGCGCTCAGGCCGCCGATCACGGCAACCACCATGAGTACCCGGCGGGCAAACAAAAGGGGCGCCATCGCCCCTCTGTTTAATCTTTTCACCAACACGCGTCTTATTTGACTGCGTCTTTCAGTGCTTTGCCAGAAACGAACGCAGGCACATTAGCAGCTGCGATTTTGATTTCTTTACCAGTCTGTGGGTTGCGGCCAGTGCGCTCGTTACGATGGTTTACCTTGAAAGTACCGAAACCAACCAATTGTACTGCATCACCTTCTTTCAGAGACTCAGTAATAGCAGCCAAGGTAGACTCCAGAGCCAGTTTAGCTTGTGCTTTGGAAAGGTCAGCCTTGTCCGCGATTACATCAATCAGTTGAGTCTTGTTCATAAGTTATCCTTACAGTGTGTTTATCGTTTGCAAAGCATCGAGTGCGACGGATATGCCGATTGACAGCACTCTCCTGCATACACGCACCGATAGCCACTTTTTTTTCGCCCCCCAAATGTAGACCAGACAGGGTGCGGATGTGAAGCCTTAAGGCATGACAAATCAGGCGTTAAATCACGTTTTCTTGCCTTATTGCGTTAAATTTATCCCGATGTTGCTTACCGCCGCCTCACGCAGGTCAGATCGTAACCCTTTGATCAGATCCAAATCGCGCTCTTCACTGGCGGCCAACAGGCGGAAAATCTCCCATTGGATGTCCCATTCTTCTTCAACGGCAGGCAGAATTTTCAGCTCTTCGTCGGTCATTTCTTTGCCAGCCTGGGTCATTTCCAACATCGCCACGGTGCGAATTGAGGTTTCGCTAATGGCAATGGCGTGCTCCAGCGTCTCTCCGCTAAGGCGCGAATGGATCAGTTCACCTAATGCAATGCAGGCATCAATTGCTGGGTAAACGCCGTAAAGATCGTAATCTTCTGCCGACGGGATCGCCTCTTCCAGCTTTTCCAGTTGGCTGTCAAAGTTGACCTTGGCATCTTTTACCACCAACGTCTCCCACACCAGATCCAGAATACGGCGATAAATCGCCGGATCGCCGAACTCGGTTTGCAGGCAGAACATCTGGTAATTCGGGTACATACGCTCGCACAAACTCGCCATAAAGGTCAAATGTTGCCAGCTTTCGAGCTTTTCCAAGCGTAAATGAATGGGGTTACGTAGCATTGTGTACTCTCTTACTCGTTATCTGCCGCGCAGTGTACCCGAAATCGCGCAGGTCGACATCTCTGGATGCTGCTGTAGCCAGCGTACAAAGGCCGGACGGCGCGAAGCGATGGCATCAGCCCAACGCGTGGGCTCCGGCAAACGATACCCTGCCATACAGCGCTGCACCCAAGCCAGTGCACTCGCCGTACTCACGCGGTGGCCGGTGGCAATAAACAACGGATTGCAGCGCGCCTTGCTGCGCCACACCCAACCAAGCTGCTCGCCCTTGTCTTCCAGCGCTGCCAACGCACCAACCGCCGTATCAAGCGGGGCAAAGGTGCCGCACAAGCGCTTTTTGGCCACGCCGATCGTCGGCACATTCACCATCAAGCCAAAGTGGCTAGCCACGCCCAAACGCCGCGGGTGCGAAATGCCATGCCCATCGACGAAGATCAGGTCGGGTTTCTGTTGCAGTTGCTCCCACGCGGCAAGCAACGCCGGATACTCACGAAACGAAAGAAACCCGGGGATATAGGGCATGGTGGTATTGATGCGCGCCACCCGGTATTCCACCAGTTGCAAAGAAGGATAGCGCAGAATCGCAATGGCAGCGCGTGTTACCGCGCCTTCTTGCTCAAAACCGACATCGGCACCGGCAATAAAAGCGGGAGGGTTTTGCAGAAAATCATCGTGGCGAATGACGTCCCCCGCACGCTGTAACTGCTCCGTCCGCAGGGCCTGAGTATCAATCACAGCGTCTCCTTACCGGCTCAGCGATGGTATTTAGCCGAAAGCGCGTGCACTGCTTCGACAAAGGCACCCGCATTCTCTGGCGGCACATCCTGATGGATGCCATGACCCAGGTTAAAGACGTGCCCTTCGCCGTGGCCAAAGCCAGCCAAGATGGTTTCCACTTCCTGCGCGATTCGTTCCGGCGCGGCATACAGCATGGAAGGATCCATATTGCCCTGCAGCGCAACCTGATGGCCCACACGGCGGCGCGCCTCGGCGATATCCGTGGTCCAATCCAGGCCCAGCGCATCACAGCCGGTCGCAGCCATCGCTTCCAACCACTGGCCACCGCCTTTGGTGAACAAAGTCACCGGCACCCGGCGGCCGTCGTTTTCACGCAGCAGACCATCAACGATTTTATGCATGTAATGCAGCGAGAACTCCAGGTAGTCGCGGCCGGTCAGCACGCCGCCCCAGGTATCAAACACCATCACCGATTGCGCACCGGCTTTGATCTGGGCATTGAGATACAGAATGACGCTGTCTGCCAGCTTATCCAGCAACAGATGCAGCGTTTGTGGCTCGGCGTACATCATCTTCTTCAGCTTGGTAAACGCCTTGCTGCTGCCACCTTCCACCATATAAGTAGCCAGCGTCCACGGGCTGCCGGAGAAACCGATCAGCGGCACTGCGCCTTTCAGCTCACGACGGATGGTACGCACCGCATTCATCACGTAACCCAGTTCATCTTCCGGATCAAACGCTGGCAGCTTGTCTACGTCGGCACGGCAGGTAATCGGGGATGAAAAGCGTGGCCCTTCACCGGCTTCGAAATAGAGCCCCAGGCCCATGGCGTCGGGAATGGTAAGAATGTCGGAGAACAGAATGGCGGCATCCAGCGCATAGCGACGTAACGGCTGTAACGTCACTTCGCAGGCCAGCTCCGCATTTTTGCACAGCGACATAAAATCACCGGCCTGGGCACGCGTGGCCTTGTACTCCGGCAAATAACGACCGGCCTGACGCATCATCCACACAGGAGTCACATCCACTGGCTGGCGCAGCAAAGCACGCAGGTAACGATCGTTCTTCAACTCATTCATTTATCAGGCTCCCGTAATCATCTGGCGCCATTGTACATGATTCTATTCTGCCCGACACAGCGCCACGGTATCCTCGATCAACCGGCGCGCCACGGTGCCCGGTGGTGGTAACAACGGCAATTGGTCGTGGCGATACCAGCCTGCGTTGAGCAACTCTTTCGGATCGTGACGCAGTTCACCGCTCTGATAATCTGCCATAAAGGCCATCATCAGCGAATGTGGGAACGGCCAGGGTTGAGATGTCACATAACGCAGGTTGGTGATAGCGATATTGCTTTCTTCCATCACCTCACGTGCTACCGCCTGCTCCAGCGTTTCCCCCACCTCCACAAACCCGGCCAACACGGTATGGATGCCGCCGCGGTGGCGCACGTGCTGTGCCAGCAGGATCTCATCATTACGGCGGATGGCGACGATCACGCAAGGCGCAATTTGCGGGTAATAGCGTTCACGGCAGTGATTGCACAGGCAGGCGCTTTCGGTGCGGCTGAGCACCATTTCATGGCCGCAATAGCCACAAAACTTATGTGAGCGGTAAAAGTTGGCCAGTTGCACACCACGCCCGGCCAGTTGGAACAGGCCGCGATCGAGATCGATCAATTGTCGCACAGAGCCCATCTCTCTCGGCATCGGCTGGCATACCAGCCATACCGGTACCCCTTCCCATTCACCAATCTGGCGAGCCTGTAGGCCCAACAGTGAATATGACGCCGCTGAACCCAACGGCAACTCACCTTTCGGCAGCCAAATTTTGCTTTCATGGCTGACGATCCACCAGCCATTTTCGTTACCCGTTAATGCAAGTTCCATATGTTGTTGCACAACCTCTGCTTCACTGGCAATCTAGGAATTGTTCTTTGTTAGATTTTAATAAATTACTGTTTTCTTTCTATTACTCACGGAGTCAAACATGCTCAATAAGTTGGAAAACCTGACTCAACGCGTTGGTGGCAGTAATGAATTAGTTGATCAATGGCTACAGGCACGCAAGCAATTACTGGTCGCCTATTGCACCTTGGTAGGCATCAAACCGAACAAAGAAAAGCATACGCCGCTGAATGAAAAAGCGCTGGAGAACTTTTGCCAGAATCTGGTGGATTATCTCTCTGACGGGCATTTTCACATCTATGGCGAAATTATCAAGCAGGTGGAAGGCTCAGCCAGCCCCAAAATGGCGCTGACCACTAAGTTCTACCCGAAGCTACAGGCCAATACCGAAACGATCATGGCGTTCCACGATCGCTATACCGAAGTGGATATCGATCAGGACGTCTGTCTGGAATTTCATCAGGCACTGTCAGATATCGGCGAAGCCTTGGCGTCACGCTTTGCCCTAGAGGATCACCTGATTCAACTGGCTGCAGAAACCTTACAGCAAGCTCAGCCAGGAGCTTCCAACGCCGATTCGCTGGAAAACCGCGCCTGATCCCATCAATAAACGTTGGCCCACGGACGGGCTGAGTCACCTCGCACCGCCCACAACACCTCAGCATGAAAGATCACGGGTAGGCTTGTAGTTTTTATTCACCCTCCTATACTGGACGCTTCTTGTCGGAGTGCCTAGCGCTGATCTGTTTAACAAATTAGCCAGGCTGAGACCGTTAATTCGGGATCCGCGGAACCTGATCGGGTTAAGACCCGCGAAGGGAACAAGAGTAATCTATCGCCGAACACAGCTTACCCGATCCAGGATCTCGCTGCTTTCTTGGCCAACACCATTACTCCCTCCGAGCTCCAGACAAGCAATTTTCCAAACATCACCCACTGATAGGAATTTGCTATGTCTACGATGAAACAGCCCCGTGCCCGCAAACAGCAGCGCGACGAAGCGCAGCAGTTTATCGATGCCTTACAAGGCGTGACTTTCCCCAACTCTCACCGTATCTATCTGCAAGGTTCACGCAGCGACATCCGTGTTCCGATGCGTGAAATCCAGCTTAGCCCAACGCTTACCGGCGGCAACAAAGATAACCCGCAGTATGAACAGAATGAGGCGATCCCGGTGTATGACACTGCGGGCCCTTACGGCGATCCGCACGCCACACTGGATGTCCATCGCGGCCTGGAAAAACTGCGGGCAGGCTGGATTGAAGAGCGTGCCGATACTGCAACATTGAGTGGCGTCAGTTCCGGCTTTACCCAACAACGACTGGCGGACGAAGGGCTGGATCATCTGCGTTTCGAACACTTACCGTTGCCACGCAAGGCCTTACCCGGCAAATGTGTCACCCAGTTGCACTATGCTCGCGCCGGTATCGTTACGCCAGAGATGGAGTTTATTGCCATCCGCGAAAATATGGGCCGTGAGCGCATTCGTGGCGAGGTGTTACGCCAGCAGCACCCAGGCCAGAACTGGGGTGCCAATCTGCCGGAAAACATCACGCCGGAATTTGTGCGCCAGGAAGTGGCCGCTGGCCGCGCCATCATCCCTGCCAACATCAACCACCCGGAATCCGAGCCGATGATCATTGGCCGTAATTTCCTGGTGAAGGTGAATGCCAATATCGGCAATTCGGCGGTCACTTCGTCGATCGAAGAAGAAGTCGAAAAGCTGGTGTGGTCTACCCGTTGGGGTGCGGATACCGTGATGGATCTCTCCACCGGCCGCTACATCCACGAAACCCGTGAATGGATCCTGCGTAACAGCCCGGTGCCGATTGGCACCGTGCCGATCTATCAGGCACTGGAAAAAGTGAATGGCGTGGCGGAGAATCTGACCTGGGAAATGTTCCGCGATACTCTGCTGGAACAGGCGGAACAGGGCGTGGACTACTTCACCATCCACGCGGGCGTACTGCTGCGCTATGTGCCAATGACCGCCAAACGCCTGACCGGCATTGTGTCACGCGGGGGTTCGATCATGGCGAAGTGGTGCCTGTCGCACCATCAGGAAAACTTCCTCTATCAGCACTTCCGTGAAATCTGCGAAATCTGCGCCGCTTACGACGTTGCCCTGTCGCTCGGCGACGGCCTGCGCCCAGGCTCAATTCAGGATGCCAACGACGAAGCCCAGTTTGCCGAACTGCACACGTTGGGTGAACTGACCAAAGTCGCCTGGGAATATGATGTGCAGGTGATGATCGAAGGCCCAGGCCACGTGCCGATGCAGATGATCCGCCGTAACATGACCGAAGAGTTGGAGCATTGCCACGGAGCACCGTTCTATACCCTTGGCCCATTGACCACCGATATTGCTCCAGGCTACGACCACTTCACCTCGGGGATTGGCGCCGCCATGATCGGCTGGTTCGGCTGCGCAATGCTGTGCTACGTCACGCCAAAAGAGCACCTCGGCCTGCCAAACAAGGAAGACGTGAAGCAAGGGCTGATCACCTACAAGATCGCGGCCCACGCTGCCGATCTGGCGAAGGGCCATCCGGGTGCGCAGATCCGTGATAACGCCATGTCCAAAGCGCGTTTCGAATTCCGTTGGGAAGATCAGTTCAATCTGGCGTTAGATCCAGACACTGCCCGCGCTTACCACGACGAAACCCTGCCGCAGGAGTCCGGCAAGATCGCGCACTTCTGCTCCATGTGCGGGCCGAAATTCTGCTCAATGAAAATCTCGCAGGAAGTGCGCGATTACGCTGCCGCACAAGAAGCCGCCAAACCGGTCGAAGTCCAGCTTTCCGGCATGGAGAAAATGTCCGCCGAATTCCGCTCACGCGGCAGCGAACTGTACCACAGCGCATCTAACCTACAGGAAGAGGTGAACAATGACTGAAATCACCACGCCCTTTCCTGCCACCCCGCACAAACTGGGGCTTTACCCGGTGGTCGACAGCGTTGAATGGATTGCCCGCCTGCTGGATGCAGGCGTAACCACCATTCAGTTGCGCATCAAAGATCTGCCGGACGAACAGGTTGAAACCGACGTTGCCGCCGCTATTGCGCTTGGCAAGCAATACCGTGCACGGCTGTTTATCAACGACTACTGGCGCTTGGCGATTAAACACGGTGCCTATGGTGTTCACTTGGGGCAGGAGGATCTGGAGACTACCGATCTGGCTGCCATTCATCGGGCCGGATTGCGCCTGGGGGTATCAACCCATGACGACGCAGAGATCGCCCGGGCCATCGCGGTAAAACCTTCCTACATTGCGCTTGGGCATATCTTCCCCACCCAAACCAAAGAGATGCCTTCCGCACCGCAAGGACTGGCTGAGCTGAAACGCCATATCGCCGGATTACAAGATTACCCGACGGTGGCGATCGGCGGGATCAGCCTCGATCGTGTGCCTGCCGTACTCGAGTGCGGCGTAGGCAGCGTGGCGGTGGTTAGCGCCATCACCCAGGCAGCGGATTGGCGTATAGCCGCGGCGCAGTTGCTGAAACTGATTGAAGGCAAGGAGTAATGCGATGCTCAACGATCAGGAATTTCTGCGTTACAGCCGCCAGTTGCTGCTAGAGGACGTTGGCCCAGAAGGCCAGCAAAAGCTAAAGCAATCCACGGTGCTGATAGTCGGTCTAGGGGGTTTAGGCTCTCCGGCAGCACTGTATCTGGCCGCCGCAGGCGTCGGCACGCTGCTGTTGGCTGATGACGATCAGTTGCATATCACTAACCTGCAGCGGCAAATCCTTTATCGCAGTAACGAAGTTCCCCAAGGCAAAGCGCGGTTAGCCCAACGTCAATTACAGGCGCTGAACCCGCTGGTAGCCTGTATCACGCTGGAACAGCGCTTACAGGGTTCAATACTCAGGGAAGCCGTGGCGCGTGCCGATCTGGTGCTGGATTGCAGTGACAATATGGCGACCCGCCACGCGGTTAATACCGCCTGTGTGGCCATCGGCAAGCCCTTGATCAGCGGCAGCGCGGTAGGCTTCAGCGGCCAGTTGCTGGTGATCGAACCACCATATGCCCAAGGCTGCTATGCCTGCCTCTACCCTGAACAAACCGAACCACAGCGTAACTGCCGGACGGCGGGCGTGCTCGGCCCTGTGGTAGGGGTGATCGGCACGCTCCAGGCGCTGGAGGCGATCAAAATGCTGGCAGGAATGGCTTCACCCCTCAGCGGCAAGCTGCGTTTGTTCGACGGCAAACAGCAGAGCTGGAGCACCTTGCAACTCAGCCAAGCCAGCAATTGCCCAGTTTGCCGAGGTGTCGCATGAAAATCACGCTGAATGACCAGCCGTTGGAGTTGGCGCAAGCCTTAAGCGTCACCGCCCTGCTCGAACAACTGGATCGCCACCAGCCAGGCACCGCGCTGGCCATTAACCAGACCATCATCCCACGCGCCGACTGGGCAAGCCGCCAGGTACAGGACGGTGATGATATCCTGCTGTTTCAAGCGATTGCCGGAGGCTGATATGCTGCAAATCGCCGATACCACTTTTACTTCACGCCTGTTTACCGGCACTGGCAAATTCGCCACCCCGGCCTTAATGCTGGCAGCTTTGCAAGCATCCGGCTCCCAGTTGGTCACCATGGCAATGAAACGCGTCGATCTACGCGGCGGTAACGATGCCATTCTGGCACCGCTGCAACAGTTGGGTGTGAAGCTGCTACCGAATACCTCCGGCGCTAAAACCGCCGCCGAAGCGGTGTTTGCCGCCAGATTGGCACGGGAAGCGCTCGGTACTCATTGGGTAAAACTGGAAATCCACCCGGATGTGAAATACCTGCTGCCAGATCCGATCGAAACCTTAAAAGCCGCAGAAATTCTGGTTAAAGAAGGCTTCGTCGTGTTGCCCTACTGCGGTGCCGACCCGGTATTGTGCAAGCGGTTAGAAGAAGCCGGCTGTGCAGCGGTCATGCCACTCGGGGCGCCGATTGGTTCTAACCGTGGCCTGCTGACCCGTGATTTCCTTGAAATCATCATCGAACAAGCCAAGGTGCCGGTGGTGGTCGATGCCGGTATCGGTGCGCCAAGCCATGCGCTGGAAGCCATGGAATTAGGTGCCGATGCGGTGCTGGTCAATACCGCCATCGCCGTGGCACGCGATCCGGTGCAAATGGCACAGGCATTCCGGCTAGCGCTGGAAGCCGGTGAGTTGGCACGCCGCGCCGGATTGGGCCATCGCCAGCGGATTGCCGTTGCATCCAGCCCGCTGACCGCGTTTCTCAGCCAATCAGAGGAGATACGCTGATGAGTGATGATTTCAGTAGCCGCTGGCAACAGCTAGATTGGGATGATATTCAACTGCGTATCAACAGCAAAACCGCGCGCGATGTTGAACAGGCACTTAATGCACAGAAGCTGACGCGCGATGACTTTATGGCGCTGATCTCCCCCGCCGCCGCTCCTTATCTGGAACCGCTGGCGCAGCGCGCACAGCAACTGACGCGCCAGCGTTTTGGTAACGTAGTCAGCTTTTACGTGCCGTTATATCTCTCTAACCTGTGCGCCAACGACTGTACTTACTGCGGTTTCTCTATGAGCAACCGCATCAAGCGTAAAACGCTCGATAGCGACGAGATCGAACGGGAATGCGCAGCGATCAAGGCGTTGGGTTTTGAGCACCTGCTGCTGGTGACCGGTGAACACCAGAATAAAGTGGGTATGGCTTACTTCCGCCAGCATCTGCCGCAAATCCGCCGCCATTTCAGCTCGTTGATGATGGAGGTTCAGCCACTGGCCGAGGATGAGTACGCCGAATTGAAAACCCTGGGGCTGGATGGGGTGATGGTTTATCAGGAAACCTATCATGCTGCCACTTACCAACGGCATCATCTGCGTGGGCATAAGCAGGATTTCCACTGGCGGCTGGCAACGCCGGATCGCTTGGGCCGTGCCGGGATCGACAAGATCGGCCTTGGCGCGTTAATCGGGCTGTCCAACAGTTGGCGCACTGACTGTTACATGCTGGCCGAACACCTGTTCTACTTGCAGCAAACCTACTGGCAAAGCCGTTACTCAATCTCGTTCCCCCGTTTGCGGCCCTGCGCCGGAGGTATTGAACCGGCCTCGGTGATGAGTGAACCACAGCTGGTGCAGCTTATCTGCGCTTTCCGTTTGTTTGCGCCAGACGTCGAGCTGTCATTGTCGACTCGTGAGTCACCGTTCTTCCGCGATCATATGATCCCGCTGGCAATCAATAGCGTCAGCGCCGGTTCAAAAACCCAGCCCGGCGGTTACGCCGATGACACGCCAGCAGAGCTGGAGCAATTTGAACCGCACGATGGCCGGACACCGCAACAGGTCGCTCTTGCTATTAGCGCCGCGGGATTGCAGCCGGTGTGGAAAGATTGGGATGATTATCTGGGGCGTGCTGCGCAATAACCTGCAACGGTTACATCGGCGAGCCAATAGCGCTGAAAGACATACGCAAAGCTAAAAAGCCGGGCTGGAACAGAAAATTGGCGCCGTTATAGTGACTTCGTTGGTTATCAAACCCGAGGCCAACCAAGGCTGTCTACCCCTCTTGATAGCCTTGCCCTACCAAACCCCGGAGCGCGCGGATGTCCCCCGCGCGTCTCCGGTTTCTGATTTGATCAATCCGTGGCCTGAGGCTTCATGCTCGCCCCTACAATGGCCGACAGCAGGCAACCTATTGCCAGATAAGCGGCGACCAAATGCCAGGAACCATCCATAAACTCCACCAACAGTACGGCGATAAAAGGCGTGAAACCACCACCGACGACGCTGGCGACCTGATAACCAACCCCAGCACCGCTGTAACGGTAGGCGGTACCAAACAATTCGGTAAACATCGGCTGTTGCACGCTGACGAGCATATCGTGCGCCACATTGCCGAGCATGATGGCAAACAAGATAATCATTAGGGTATTACGGCTCTCTAGCGCCATGAAAAACGGTACTGCGCTGGCGCAGCCAATGAGTGCCCCCGTTACATAGATCCGGCGTCGGCCAAAGCGATCGGCCAAATAGGCAAAACAGGGAATAGAGATGCAGCTCACCGCCCCCACCAGTAAGCCAATGTTGAGAAACATGTCGCGCGCCAGGCCAAGGTGGGTGGTGGAGTAATTCAGCGCAAAGGCCGTCACGATGTACATCGTGAGCAACTCGCCCAATCGCAAGGCGATAATCAGTAAGAATGCCTTAGGGTTTTGACGCAATGCCTCTAAAATCGGGAACTTGCGTATTTTGTCGGCTCTGTCCTGCAACGTTTTGTTGGCTTCAAACTCCAGCGACTCATCCATGCCATTACGCACCCACCAGGCAATCGCGACCAGTACTAAGCTGAATAAGAACGGCAAACGCCAGCCCCAGCTTACGAACTCATCATTGGTGGTAAATTGGTTCACAATGGAAACTGAGCCGGTCGCCAATAACAACCCGACGCCGAAGCCAATTTGTACGCCGCTGCTGTAAAAGGCTTTTTTCTTTTTTGGCGCACTTTCAACCGCCAACAGCGCAGCGCCGCCCCATTCGCCGCCAACGGCAAACCCCTGAACCGCGCGGAGCACTACCAGCATGACCGGAGCCCACCAGCCAACCGAGGCAAAAGAAGGCAACAGGCCAATCAATGCGGTGGCGATCCCCATCATCCAGACGGTAATCATCAGCATGCGTTTGCGGCCTAGCTTGTCACCAAAGTGGCCAAACACGATCCCACCCAACGGGCGGAACAAGAAGCCGACGCCAAAGGTACCAAAAGCGGCCAGCGTTCCCATCGTTGGGCTGACCTGGGGGAAAAATTCGGTATTAAATACCAGAGCGGCAACTATTCCGTACAGTAAGAAATCGTACCAGTCGACCACTGCGCCAACAAAGCTGCCCCACGCTGCACGGCGCGCGCGGCTTTGAGAATGGCTGTTTAACTGGATTTGTGGGGCAACCATGCCGTTCACAGAGGTATTGTTACTAACTGATGTTGAGGTATCCATGCCTATTCCGTTGTTTTAACTTTACAGGCACTGTACAACAAAAAGCCCCGACTGTGATAGCCGGGGCTTTAGAACGTGCAGTCAATCAAACATCAGGTCAAGGCGACTTACTCGTCGTTGTTGCCACCCAGGTTACCTGCGTTCAGCAACTCGGCCAAGTTAGCCGTCGCTTCTGCCGCGCTCACTACAGGAACCACTGGCACTTCGCCCTGTGCTTTACGGCGCATACGATCCTGGTGATAAGCGTAACCGGTACCGGCTGGGATCAGACGGCCCACGATCACGTTCTCTTTCAGACCACGCAGTTCATCACGCTTACCGGCAACTGCCGCTTCGGTGAGAACACGCGTCGTTTCCTGGAACGATGCAGCAGAGATGAAGGACTCGGTCGCCAAGGAAGCCTTGGTGATACCCAGCAGATCGCGCGAGAAGGTAGCTTCGATCTTGCCTTCAGCGGCAAGTTTACGGTTAGCAATCTTGACGCGTGAAACTTCAGCCTGTTCGCCTTCCAGGAATTCGGTGCCACCCGCGCTGACGATGGTGCCTTTACGCAGCATCTGACGAACGATAACTTCGATGTGTTTATCGTTAATCTTAACGCCTTGCAGACGGTAAACTTCCTGCACTTCGTTGGTGATGTAGCGGGTAACCGCATGCACACCACGCAGACGCAGAATGTCATGTGGAGATTCTGGGCCGTCAGAAACAACGTCACCACGTTCCACAATTTCACCTTCAAACACGTTGAGCTGACGCCATTTCGGAATCATCTCTTCGTAAGCATCGCTGCCGTCCAGTGGCGAGATCACCAGGCGACGTTTGCCTTTGGTCTCTTTACCGAACGAGATAATCCCGCTGATTTCAGCCAGGATTGCTGGCTCTTTCGGACGACGAGCTTCGAACAGATCCGCAACGCGTGGCAGACCACCGGTGATGTCCTTGGTACCGCCGGATTCCTGAGGAATACGCGCCAGGGTATCACCCGCACCGATCTGAATGCCGTCTTCCAGCTGCACAATCGCTTTACCTGGCAGGAAGTATTGAGCAGGCATATCAGTACCTGGGATCAATACGTCGTCACCTTTGGCATCAACGATTTTCAGTGCCGGACGCAGGTCTTTACCGCTACCGGTACGTTCTGCGCTGTCCAGTACCACCAGAGAAGACAAACCGGTCAGTTCGTCGGTCTGGCGGGTAATGGTCTGGCCGTCAACCATATCGGCGAAGCGAATGAAACCGCCCACCTCGGTAACAACCGGCATGGTGTGCGGATCCCAGTTAGCCACGGTTTCGCCGCCGTTAACTTCTGCACCATCACCTTTGCCCATTACGGAACCGTAAGGCACTTTGTAGCTTTCTTTGGTACGGCCGAATTCGTCGATCAGCTTCAGTTCGGTGTTACGAGAGGTGATCACCAGCTTGCCTGCGGCGTTCATAACGAACTTCACATTGCTCAGCTTCAGCGTACCCTTGTTCTTCACCTGGATGCTAGATTCAGCAGCCGCACGCGAAGCCGCACCACCGATGTGGAACGTACGCATCGTCAGCTGTGTACCAGGTTCACCGATAGACTGCGCCGCGATAACGCCGATGGCTTCGCCTTTGTTGATGATGTGACCACGTGCCAGGTCGCGACCATAGCAGTTAGCACACACACCAAAGTCGGTTTCACAACTTACTACGGAACGAACCTTAACGCTGTCGACAGAGTTCTCTTCCAACAGGTCACAGGTCTTCTCGTTCAGCAGGGTGTTGCGTGGCACCAGGATGTCTGCCGTACCCGGCTTGATGACATCTTCAGCGGTCACACGACCCAGAACGCGCTCACGGAGTGGCTCTTTAACATCGCCACCTTCGATAACCGGAGTCATCATGATGCCGTTGTGAGTACCACAGTCGTCTTCAGTCACCACCAGATCCTGCGCCACGTCAACCAGACGACGGGTCAGATAACCGGAGTTTGCTGTTTTCAGTGCGGTATCCGCCAAACCTTTACGCGCACCGTGCGTGGAGATGAAGTACTGGAGTACGTTCAAGCCTTCACGGAAGTTCGCGGTGATTGGCGTTTCGATGATTGAACCGTCTGGCTTCGCCATCAGGCCACGCATACCAGCCAACTGACGAATCTGAGCAGCAGAACCACGAGCACCGGAGTCGGCCATCATAAAGATGCTGTTGAAGGAAACTTGTTGTTCCACCACGCCGTCACGGTTAACCACGTCTTCAACCGACAGGTTTTCCATCATCGCTTTAGCAACACGTTCGTTCGCCGCAGCCCAGATATCGATCACTTTGTTATAGCGTTCGCCAGCGGTTACCAGACCAGACTGGAACTGCTCCTGGATCTCGGCAACTTCGGTTTCCGCTTCTTCGATGATCTCTGCTTTCTTGGCTGGGATAACCATGTCATCGATACCTACGGATGCGCCTGAACGGGCAGCGTAAGCAAAACCGGTGTACATGATCTGGTCAGCGAAGATAACGGTCGGCTTCAGGCCCAGGATGCGGTAACAGGTGTTCAGCATCTTGGAGATCGCTTTCTTGCCCAGAGGCTGGTTAACGATCGAGTACGGCAGACCCTGTGGTACGATCATCCAAAGGATGGCGCGGCCAATGGTAGTATCAACGATTGTGGTCTGGTGAATAGATTCACCTTCGGTATTCCTGATCTCTTCTGTAATACGCACTTTGACGCGTGCGTGCAGAGAGGCCAGACCGGCGCGATAAACACGTTCAGCTTCTTTAGGACCCGTCAGAACCATGCCTTCGCCTTTGGCGTTAACACAGTCACGAGTCATATAGTACAGACCCAATACAACGTCCTGAGAAGGAACGATGATTGGCTCGCCGTTCGCTGGTGACAGGATGTTGTTGGTAGACATCATCAGCGCACGCGCTTCCAACTGGGCTTCCAGCGTCAGCGGTACGTGCACAGCCATCTGGTCACCATCGAAGTCGGCGTTGTATGCCGCACAAACCAATGGGTGCAACTGGATCGCTTTACCTTCGATCAGAACCGGTTCAAACGCCTGGATACCCAAACGGTGCAGGGTTGGTGCACGGTTCAGCAGTACCGGGTGTTCACGGATAACTTCATCCAGGATATCCCAAACGACCGCTTCTTCGCGCTCAACCATTTTCTTGGCGGCTTTGATCGTTGTGGCCAGGCCACGCAGTTCCAGCTTGCCGTAGATGAACGGTTTGAACAGCTCCAGTGCCATTTTCTTCGGCAGACCGCACTGATGCAGACGCAGGTATGGACCTACGGTGATTACAGAACGACCAGAGTAGTCAACGCGTTTACCCAACAGGTTCTGACGGAAACGACCTTGCTTACCTTTGATCATGTCGGCCAAAGATTTCAGAGGGCGCTTGTTCGAACCGGTGATCGCACGACCGCGACGGCCGTTATCCAGCAGGGCATCTACCGCTTCTTGCAGCATACGCTTTTCGTTGCGCACGATGATGTCAGGCGCGGCCAGATCCAGCAGGCGTTTCAGACGGTTGTTACGGTTGATGACGCGGCGATACAGATCGTTAAGATCGGAAGTCGCGAAACGGCCACCATCCAGCGGAACCAATGGACGCAGATCCGGCGGCAGTACCGGCAGCACGGTCAGGATCATCCACTCTGGCTTGTTACCAGACTGAACGAACGCTTCCAGCAGCTTGATACGCTTGGTCAGCTTCTTACGCTTGGTTTCGGAGTTGGTTTCGTTCAACTCTTCACGCAGTTGCTCGCACTCGGCTTCCAGATCCATGTTTTTCAACAGGGCCTGAATAGCTTCCGCACCCATCTTGGCATCGAATTCGTCACCAAACTCTTCCAGCGCATCCAGATACTGCTCTTCAGTCAGGATCTGACGACGCTCGAGGTTGGTCATACCGCCTTCAATCACCACATAGGATTCGAAGTACAGTACACGTTCGATGTCGCGCAGTGGCATATCCAGCAGCAAACCGATACGCGATGGCAGCGATTTCAGGAACCAGATGTGCGCAGTTGGGGAAGCCAGTTCGATGTGGCCCATACGCTCACGGCGCACTTTGGTCTGGGTCACTTCAACGCCGCACTTCTCGCAGATCACACCGCGGTGCTTCAAGCGCTTGTACTTACCGCACAGGCACTCGTAATCTTTTACCGGCCCAAAGATACGGGCGCAGAAAAGGCCGTCACGTTCTGGTTTGAACGTACGGTAGTTAATGGTTTCCGGCTTCTTCACTTCGCCGAACGACCACGAACGGATCATGTCTGGCGATGCCAGAGCAATCTTGATCGCATCAAACTCTTCGGTCTTAGTTTGCGCTTTCAGAAACTTCAATAAGTCTTTCACGGATTGGCTCCTGTCGGAGTTAAACCTGTTGGGCGCACGCTGACAAATCGCGCGCCCGTGTGACCTGAACAACCACCCTCTGGTTCCCTAAGGCCGGGAACCAGAGCCGGAATAGCGATTAGTCGCCTTCCAGTTCGATGTTGATCCCCAGCGAGCGGATTTCTTTCAACAGTACGTTGAAGGATTCCGGCATACCAGGTTCCATACGGTGATCGCCATCCACGATGTTTTTGTACATCTTGGTACGGCCGTTGACGTCATCGGACTTAACGGTAAGCATTTCCTGCAAGGTGTAAGCTGCGCCGTAGGCTTCCAGCGCCCACACTTCCATCTCACCGAAGCGCTGACCACCGAATTGCGCCTTACCACCCAGCGGTTGCTGAGTAACCAAGCTGTAAGAACCGGTAGAACGGGCGTGCATTTTATCGTCGACCAAGTGGTTCAGTTTCAGCATGTACATATAGCCAACGGTTACCTGGCGCTCGAACTGCTCACCGGTACGGCCATCAAACAGCGTAATCTGACCAGAAGTCGGGATACCGCCCATTTCCAGCAATTGCTTGATTTCGGTCTCTTTCGCACCGTCGAAGACTGGCGTTGCGATCGGCATACCTTTTTTCAGGTTCTCTGCCAGACGCATCACTTCGTCGTCGGTGAAGGTGTTCAGATCGACTTTCTGGCAAACGCCGTCGCCGAGATCGTAAGCTTTCTGGATGAACTCACGCAGTTTGGCCACTTCCTGATGCTGCTTGAGCATTTGGTTGATCTTCTCACCAATGCCTTTCGCAGCCATACCCAGGTGGGTTTCCAGGATCTGACCGATGTTCATACGTGATGGAACGCCCAGCGGGTTCAGTACGATGTCAACCGGCGTACCGTTTTCATCGTAAGGCATATCTTCGATCGGGTTGATCTTGGAGATAACACCCTTGTTACCGTGGCGGCCTGCCATCTTGTCACCCGGTTGGATCTGACGCTTAACGGCCAGATAAACCTTAACGATTTTCAGCACGCCTGGTGCCAGATCGTCGCCTTGGGTGATCTTACGACGCTTGGCTTCCAGCTTCTTCTCGAAGTCGGATTTCAGTTCGTCATACTGCTCTGCCAACTGTTCCAGCTGGTTTTGCTTGTCTTCGTCGGTCAGGCCCAGTTCCAGCCAGCGATCGCGTGGCAGCTTGCTCAGCTTCTCAGCTTCAATGCCACCGGCAACCAGCACCGCATGGATACGTGCAAACAGGCCAGCTTCCAGGATCTGCAGTTCTTCAGTCAGGTCTTTTTTCGCCTGCTTCAGCTGCATCTCTTCGATTTCCAACGCACGCTTGTCTTTTTCCACGCCATCGCGGGTGAAGACCTGCACGTCAATAATCGTACCGGAAACGCCGTTAGGCACACGCAGAGAAGAGTCTTTAACGTCAGACGCTTTCTCACCGAAGATCGCACGCAGCAGCTTCTCTTCTGGTGTCAGTTGGGTTTCACCTTTCGGCGTTACCTTACCGACCAGAATGTCGCCACCGGTCACTTCAGCACCGATATACACGATACCGGACTCATCCAGTTTGGAGAGCGCAGCTTCACCCACGTTCGGGATGTCGGCAGTGATCTCTTCAGGCCCCAGC
This sequence comes from Serratia sp. HNCC26DJ206, assembly GCF_057180605.1. Classification (NCBI taxonomy): domain Bacteria; kingdom Pseudomonadati; phylum Pseudomonadota; class Gammaproteobacteria; order Enterobacterales; family Yersiniaceae; genus Serratia; species Serratia sp. HNCC26DJ206. Next base: position 12,355 of record NZ_JBXUGP010000039.1, on the reverse strand, counting down.
TTGGTGTCACGAGACACACACGCCAATTCCTGAATGTGGATGGTGGTGAAGCGATCTTCCTGTACCACACGCTCGGAGACCAAAATGGAGTCTTCGAAGTTGTAGCCGTTCCAAGGCATGAACGCGACGCGCATGTTCTGGCCCAGCGCCAGTTCACCCAGATCGGTAGACGGACCATCTGCCAGCACGTCGCCGCGCTCGATTGGCTCGCCCAGATTCACACACGGCATCTGGTTGATACAGGTGTTCTGGTTAGAACGGGTGTACTTGGTCAGGTTATAAATATCGATACCTGCTTCGCCCGGGTACATCTCGTCTTCGTTAACTTTGATAACGATACGGGAAGCATCCACGTACTGGATCACACCACCACGCTTGGCTACGGCAGTAACACCGGAGTCAACCGCAACAGCACGTTCCATACCGGTACCGACCAGCGGCTTGTCAGCACGCAGAGTTGGAACCGCCTGACGTTGCATGTTCGCACCCATCAATGCACGGTTGGCATCATCGTGTTCCAGGAATGGAATCAGTGAAGCACCAACGGAAACAACCTGCTGGGTAGATACGTCCATATAGTCAACCTGATCGCGGCTAAACAGGCTTGATTCGCCTTTGCTACGACAGGTAACCAGGTCTTCTTCAAAGCGGCCTTCTTCGTCCAGGTTGGAGTTCGCCTGAGCGATAACGAAGTTGCCTTCTTCAATAGCAGACAGATAGTTGATTTCATCGGTCACCACGCCGTCACGCACGCGGCGGTACGGGGTTTCCAGGAAGCCATACTCGTTGGTCTGTGCGTACACGGACAAGGAGTTGATCAAACCGATGTTTGGACCTTCCGGCGTTTCGATTGGGCACACGCGACCATAGTGAGTCGGGTGTACGTCTCGAACTTCAAAGCCCGCACGTTCACGGGTCAAGCCGCCTGGGCCCAATGCAGAGATACGACGCTTGTGCGTGATCTCAGACAACGGGTTGTTCTGGTCCATAAACTGAGACAGCTGGCTTGAGCCAAAGAACTCTTTCACCGCCGCCGAAATCGGCTTGGCGTTGATCATGTCCTGGGGCATCAGGGTGTCCAGATCGCCCAGAGACAGACGCTCTTTAACCGCACGCTCAACACGTACCAGACCGACACGGAACTGGTTCTCGGCCATTTCGCCAACGGAACGGATACGACGGTTGCCCAAGTGGTCGATATCGTCCACTTCGCCTTTACCGTTACGGATATCGATGAGCTTCTTCATCACTTCAATGATGTCGTCTTTGCTCAGGATGCCCGAACCTTCGATCTCGTCACGCAGCAGAGAACGGTTGAACTTCATCCGGCCAACCGCAGACAGATCGTAGCGGTCTTCAGAGAAGAACAGGTTCTCGAACAGGCTTTCCGCCGCTTCGCGCGTTGGTGGCTCACCAGGGCGCATCATACGGTAGATTTCTACCAGTGCACTCAGACGATCGGTGGTTGGATCGACACGTACGGTCTCAGAGATGTACGCACCGTGATCCAGATCGTTGGTGAACAGCGTTTCGATACGCTTGTGACCAGACTGGCTCAGCTTGGCCAGCAGATCCAGAGACAGCTCCATGTTGGCTGCACAGATCAGCTCACCGGTATTGGTATCGATATAGTCCTTCGCGACCACTTTGCCCGCGATGTACTCAACCGGTACTTCAATACTGTGAATTTCGTCTTTTTCGAGCTGACGGATATGACGAGCAGTGATACGACGGCCTTTCTCAATGTAGATCTTACCATTGGCTTCGATATCGAAGGTCGCCGTTTCACCACGCAGACGCTCTGGAACCAGTTCCATCTGCAGCTTGTTATCACGGATCTCGAAAACAATTTTCGCAAAGAACAGGTCAAGGATCTGTTCAGTGGTGAAGCTCAGGGCGCGCAGAATGATGGTCGCAGGCAACTTGCGGCGACGGTCAATACGCACGAACAGGTTGTCTTTCGGGTCGAACTCGAAATCCAGCCATGAACCACGGTAAGGGATGATACGTGCGTTATACAGCACTTTACCCGAGGAGTGGGTTTTACCCTTATCGCTGTCGAAGAACACACCCGGGCTACGGTGCAGCTGGGATACGATAACCCTCTCAGTACCGTTAATCACAAAGGTACCGTTTTCGGTCATGAGCGGAATTTCGCCCATATAGACTTCTTGTTCCTTGATGTCTTTGACCGTACCTTCTGGTGCTTCACGCTCGTAGATAACTAGGCGCAGTTTTACGCGCAGCGGTGCAGAGTACGTCACACCACGAATCTGGCACTCTTTGACGTCAAACACCGGCTCACCAAGACGGTAGCTAACGTATTGCAGCTCCGAATTGCCACTGTAGCTCTGGATAGGGAAAACAGAACGGAATGCGGCTTCTAGGCCGTGTTGCCCTTCTGGATCTTGCTCGATAAACTTCTGGAACGAGTCAAGCTGGATAGAAAGGAGATAAGGTATGTCCAAAACTTGTGGACGTTTACCAAAATCCTTACGAATACGTTTCTTCTCGGTATAGGAGTAAACCATAGGGTTCCTCAGCTCGCTGGAAAGTCGAACCATTTGTCTGCCCAGAATGTGGACAGTTCATGCAACACCATTTTGTCGATCGGAAAGCGGGAACACTTTCCGCAATACTCGTTTCTATCACGCTTAAATCATTTCATTGCCTGTGCGACAGATTCGGCTGCAGCAGAAAAAGCAGTATATTAAGTCGTCGATAGAAAGAAATATTGGGGTTAGCCAGTAGCCAAACAGTGTGAAACTCTACTGACGCCCTACAGCGCAAAAAGGCTGGTGACCAAAAAGTCACCAGCCATCAGTCTGTTAAGCCAGACTGCACTCTGAAAAGTTAAACTTATTTAACTTCAACAGAAGCACCAGCTTCTTCCAGAGATTTTTTCAGAGCTTCAGCGTCGTCTTTGCTGATGCCTTCTTTCATTACTGCTGGAGCTGATTCTACCAGGTCTTTAGCTTCTTTCAGGCCCAGACCGGTCGCGCCACGTACTGCTTTGATAACAGCAACTTTGTTGCCACCGATAGCAGACAGAACAACGTCGAACTCAGTTTTTTCTTCAACAGCTTCAGCAGGACCAGCAGCTACAGCTACAGCAGCAGCAGCAGAAACGCCGAATTTTTCTTCCATAGCAGAAATCAGTTCAACAACGTCCATTACGGACATAGCAGCAACCGCTTCCAGGATTTGGTCTTTAGTGATAGACATAACAATTGTTCCTAAAATTCAGAAATAGTTTAAATACGTTAGCAAAGGCTAAGAAAGAGCGGCTTATGCAGCTTCTTTCTGATCGCGCAGAGCAGCCAGAGTGCGAACCAATTTGCCAGCAGCGGCTTCTTTCATGGTTGCCATCAGGCGTGCGATTGCTTCATCGTAAGTAGGCAGCGTTGCCAAGCGGTCAATTTGTGCCGCAGGGATCAGCTCACCTTCAAAGGCCGCAGCTTTAACCTCGAATTTTGCATTCGCTTTCGCGAACTCTTTGAACAGACGAGCAGCAGCGCCCGGGTGTTCGTTAGAGAATGCAATCAAGGTTGGACCGACAAACGTGTCTTTCAGGCATTCGAACGGAGTGCCTTCAACTACGCGACGCATCAGGGTGTTACGAACAACACGCATGTAAACGCCAGCTTCACGACCTGCTCTACGCAGTTCAGTCATTTTATCTACAGTAACGCCACGGGAATCCGCAACAACCGCAGACAGCGCGCCTTTGGCCACTTCGTTGACTTCAGCAACAATCGCTTGTTTGTCTTGAAGATTTAATGCCATTAGCTTTTTGCTCCTGGATTAGCCGGGGATAATTCCCCGGAACTCACTTCACTCAATACGTTGTGTAAACACGCGATATTGAGCGGGTTAACACGGTGAGCAGAATCCAGCAAAGACTATTCTTTATAAAAAGAAAAAATTTCTTTAGGCTCTGTCACCGTCTACGCAGGAAGATTAAGCATCTTTCGACACACCTGCGGTCTTGGACGGAGGCCTGGATAGGCCAGGCTCCAACCGAAAAATCTGTTGTTTCACTCTAGCAGCGCTATAGCAAAACCTTGGGGCATAGGATTCTAGGTGAATCTTTGCCCCAAGTCAAAGCGATTAGTTCGCTACAGCAGTCAAGCCGCTCTGATCGATAGCAACGCCAGCACCCATGGTGGTGGAGAGGCTAACTTTCTTGATGTACACGCCTTTCGCCTGAGATGGTTTTGCTTTTTTCAGCGCAACCAGCAGAGATTCCAGGTTTTCTTTCAGCTTGTCTGTATCGAAATCAACCTTACCGATAGTGGTATGGATGATGCCGTTTTTATCGTTACGATAACGAACCTGACCTGCTTTAGCGTTTTTCACTGCTTCAGCAACGTTCGGAGTAACGGTACCCACTTTCGGGTTTGGCATCAGGCCACGTGGACCCAGAACCTGGCCCAGTTGACCAACTACGCGCATTGCATCCGGGGAAGCAATAACAACGTCGAAGTTCATTTCGCCTTTCTTAATCTGGTCAGCCAGATCTTCCATACCTACCAGCTCTGCGCCAGCCGCTTTCGCAGCTTCAGCGTTAGGGCCTTGGGCAAATACGGCAACGCGAACGGAACGACCGGTGCCGTGTGGCAGAACGGTAGCACCACGTACGTTTTGGTCTGATTTACGAGCGTCGATGCCGAGGTTAACAGCAACGTCAACGCTTTCTACGAATTTAGCGGTGGCCAGCTCTTTCAGCAGAGCAACAGCTTCGGTGATGTCATACTGTTTAGTAGCATCAACTTTGTCACGGATCACGCGCATGCGCTTGGTCAGCTTAGCCATTTCTTAATCCTCCACTACCAGGCCCATGGAACGAGCAGTACCTTCGATGGAGCGAGTCATCGCTTCAACGTCAGAACCAGTCATGTCCGCAGCTTTGGTCTCTGCGATTTCACGTACCTGAGCACGAGTCACTTTACCGACTTTTTCTTTGTTCGGCTTACCGGAACCAGACTTAACACCAGCTGCTTTCTTCAGCAGAACTGCCGCTGGCGGGGTCTTGGTAACGAAAGTGAAGGAGCGATCAGAATAAACAGTAATAACAACAGGGATCGGCAGACCTTTTTCAATGCTGTCAGTCTTAGCATTGAACGCCTTACAGAATTCCATGATGTTAACACCTTGCTGACCCAGAGCTGGACCGACTGGCGGGCTCGGGTTAGCCATACCGGCTGCAACTTGCAGCTTGACGTAGGCTTGTACTTTCTTGGCCATTGAAATTTCCTCGTATGGGTAGTATCGCCTCTAAAGAGGCTCCCCGTGTTTTACCCCGCTCCAAGAGCGAAGCATCTAAAAACAAAAGGCGCGAAATTGTAGTTCAATTCCGCGCCTCTGACAAGCAACAAATCCGCTTGCATTGCTGATTAATCAATCAGCCTTTTTCTACCTGGCTGAAGTCCAACTCTACCGGCGTTGCGCGGCCAAAGATGGAAACAGAAACCTTCAGGCGGCTTTTCTCGTAGTCCACTTCTTCAACAACACCGTTGAAGTCAGCAAACGGACCATCGTTAACGCGCACCAGTTCACCCGGTTCGAACAACGTTTTCGGACGTGGCTTATCACCCGCCTGCTGCAGACGGTTCATAATCGCATCCACTTCTTTGTCGCTGATAGGCGCAGGACGATCGGAAGTTCCACCGATGAAGCCCATAACACGAGGAACGCTACGCACCAAGTGCCAGCTCGCATCATTCATCACCATCTGGACCAATACATAACCAGGGAAGAATTTACGTTCACTCTTGCGACGCTGGCCACCACGGATTTCAACGACTTCTTCCGTAGGTACCATGACTTCGCCGAACAGCTCTTCCATATCCTGCAGTTTGATGTGTTCACGCAGCGATTGAGCTACGCGACCTTCAAAACCGGAAAACGCCTGAACGACGTACCAACGTTTTTTTGGGGCTTCAGACATTTTAGAACCTCAGGCCAGTAATAAACGATACCAGACGGACCAGAATACCATCCAGCCCCCACAGAATCAGTGACATCACGGCAGTTACCGCGGCAACGATCAACGTGGTATGTAACGTTTCCTGACGAGTTGGCCAAATCACTTTACGTACTTCAGTACGCGCTTCGCGCGCAAACGCAACGGTGGCTTTGCCCTTGGTAGTCATCAATGCCACTGCTCCAGCAACCACAATGATCAGTACAACTGCCAGCGCGCGCAATGGCAGGCTGAAATCACGGTAATAATAGTTACCGACAATAGCCATAACCAACAGAACGGCGACGATCAACCACTTAGTCACTTCAAGGCCGCGTCCGCTCCCTTGAGCCTCGGTATTCGCACTCATAAACCAACCTGTCACAATGATTCAAACAAATAACTTTGCCTCGCAACGCGAGGCAAACCAAACCGATCAGATGCTGCTGAGCAGCACTCGGTGTTTTACGCTATGACGTATTTCAGTCAATACGGTTTAAGAGCCCATCTCACCAATGATTATGACTGCAAAATCGCTGATGAGATAGGTTCTAGTTCACAGCGTATAAAAAGGGCATCAAATGATGCCCTTTTACCGCATGTCGCGTCAAATATTATCAGCGATTAGGCAATAACTTTGGCAACAACGCCCGCACCTACAGTACGGCCACCTTCACGGATTGCGAAACGCAGGCCGTCATCCATTGCGATTGGGTGGATCAGCGTGACTTTCATGTTCACGTTGTCACCAGGCATGACCATCTCTACGCCTTCTGGCAGTTCGATGGTACCGGTCACGTCAGTCGTACGGAAGTAGAACTGTGGACGGTAGCCTTTGAAGAATGGCGTATGACGACCACCTTCTTCTTTGCTCAGGATATACACTTCTGAATCAAACTGAGTGTGCGGCTTGATAGAGCCTGGCTTAGCCAGAACCTGACCACGTTCGATATCTTCACGCTTGATACCACGCAGCAGAACACCCACGTTCTCACCAGCACGGCCTTCGTCCAGCAGTTTGCGGAACATTTCAACGCCAGTACAGGTAGACTTAACGGTGTCTTTGATACCAACGATTTCCACTTCTTCGCCAACTTTAACAATACCGCGCTCAACACGACCGGTAACTACGGTACCACGACCGGAGATGGAGAATACGTCTTCGATTGGCAGCAGGAACGGCTTATCAATCGCACGCTCTGGTTCTGGGATGTAAGAATCCAGGTAGCCAGCCAGCTCGATGATCTTCTCTTCCCACTCTGGCACGCCATTCAGCGCTTGCAGAGCTGAACCGCGGACCACTGGCAGATCATCGCCAGGGAAGTCATACGCAGACAGAAGCTCACGCACTTCCATTTCTACTAGTTCCAGCAGTTCTTCATCATCAACCATGTCACATTTGTTCATGAATACGATGATGTAAGGAACGCCAACCTGGCGACCCAGCAGGATGTGCTCACGGGTCTGCGGCATTGGGCCGTCAGTCGCAGCAACAACCAGGATTGCGCCGTCCATCTGAGCAGCACCGGTGATCATGTTTTTCACATAGTCGGCGTGCCCTGGGCAGTCAACGTGCGCGTAGTGACGAGTCGGGGTATCGTACTCAACGTGAGAGGTATTGATGGTGATACCACGAGCTTTCTCTTCTGGTGCGTTATCGATCTGGTCGAAAGCGCGTGCATTACCGCCGTAGGTTTTAGCCAGTACGGTGGTGATTGCTGCAGTCAGGGTAGTTTTACCATGGTCAACGTGGCCGATAGTACCGACGTTAACGTGCGGTTTTGTACGTTCAAACTTTTCTTTAGACATCGATAGTCCCTCTAAGACACGGATAAATCGGTGGTATCACCACATCAACCAAGCGTTTGCTTGTTGAATCCAGAACAGAAAGAAAATCAGGGGGCGAGAAATTAAGAAGTGGTGCTGATAGGCAGATTCGAACTGCCGACCTCACCCTTACCAAGGGTGCGCTCTACCAACTGAGCTATATCAGCACATCTTGGAGCGGGCAGTGGGAATCGAACCCACATCATCAGCTTGGAAGGCTGAGGTAATAGCCATTATACGATGCCCGCATCCTGGAACTCGGCTACCTGACTTTATCTGTAGAATTTTTAAGTGTGAGAAAAGGATTGTTCGTCGCTTAACTCTTCACCCTTCGTGCCAATACTTATACTGCTATCTGGCGCGAACTTTTCAGAAGGTTTTCACCTTCCCCGTGACAACGTCAATTACTATCGGTTATCGCGGTTTAATCCTGTTGTCAGGATTCAATTTGGTGGTGGGGGAAGGATTCGAACCTTCGAAGTCTGTGACGGCAGATTTACAGTCTGCTCCCTTTGGCCGCTCGGGAACCCCACCAGATTGTGTACTCTAATTATACTTGATGGTGCCGGCTACCGGAATCGAACTGGTGACCTACTGATTACAAGTCAGTTGCTCTACCAACTGAGCTAAGCCGGCATCAAGTGCAGCGCATTCTAGGTAGACCTGACGGCCTATGCAACAAAAAATTTGCGTTCCGCGCACTATCGCTCACAAATCATTCGATTTTGCATGCCAGCTAGCAATTCTCCGCTTTGGACGTACTCATATTCATCCATCGCGGCCATTATTCTGTACAACTTTATTCATTTTTTGCAAGGGTTCCCCGGCGTTTCTTCATGCTGGGCATCGCATAACGGGCAATCTGACAAAAAATTGTCATCGGGATCGAGGCTCTACATCAGGAAATAACCGTCCATAGAACGTAAGTACTCGTTTCATTCGCTGTATCTCACACCCTCGCAGTTGACCTGAGAGCGGTATCATCACTAGGAGATACCACTTTGCAACTTGCTATCAATCAACTGCGTGCCTGTTCGCACTATTGGCATAAACTCATGCTAATCGGTAACATTTGTGAAAAAAGTCTACGCCAAAAACGAAGCTGTCTATAATATGCAGCTTGTTTATTATCTGGAGTTGGCGTCCGGCGCCGTTCCCAACCTGCGTTAACAGGCAGAATTTGGCTTATGATAAAAAGAGAGCAATCTTTAGCAACGCCATATCTTCAGTTTGATCGTACCCAGTGGGCTGCATTGCGAAATTCAGTACCACTGACGTTGTCGGAAGAAGAGATTGTTAAACTGAAAGGGATTAACGAGGATCTCTCTTTGGAAGAGGTGGCACAGATCTATTTGCCGCTCTCGCGACTGCTGAACTTCTACATCAGTTCTAACCTGCGTCGCCAAGCGGTGCTTGAACAATTCCTGGGCACGGATGGTCAACGCATCCCCTATGTCATTGGCATTGCTGGCAGTGTCGCCGTGGGTAAAAGTACGACAGCGCGTTTGTTACAGGCGTTATTGAGCCGTTGGCCTGAACATCGCAGCGTCGAGTTGATTACTACCGATGGTTTCCTGCATCCAAACAAGGTACTGAACGAACGCGGTTTGATGAAGAAAAAAGGATTTCCGCAATCCTACGATATGCACAGCCTGGTGAAGTTTGTTTCAGAAGTAAAATCGGGAGCCCGACGTGTCACTGCTCCGGTTTATTCTCATCTGATTTATGATGTTGTTCCAGAAGGTAATAAAGTTATTGAGCAGCCCGATATCCTGATTCTTGAAGGGTTGAATGTCCTGCAAAGTGGTATGGATTATCCGCACGATCCCCATCGCGTCTTCGTCTCAGATTTTGTTGACTTCTCAATATATGTCGATGCCCCAGAAAACTTATTGCAGACATGGTATATCAACCGTTTTCTGAAGTTCCGGCAGGGTGCATTTTCCAATCCAGACTCTTATTTCCATAACTATGCGAAACTTCCAGAAACGGAGGCTATTCATATTGCTACTCAATTATGGAATGAGATTAATGGATTGAATTTACACCAAAATATACTTCCAACACGCGAGCGTGCCAGCCTGATCATGACTAAAAGTGCCAATCATGCTGTAGAAAGTGTACGGTTGCGGAAATAGCTAAAAAATAAGAGAGGCTGCAGCCTCTCTTATTTCACAGCATTACTCAGCACTGCGCAAAGATATCTCACCACCAATAAATGGCCTAATTACACCATCCTGTTCAAGTAATAGTGCTCCTTGCTGATCGATACCTCTAGCAATGCCAAAAATCTGCTGCTCACCAATTAAAAGTTTAACAGGCCGATCAATAAAGTTATCTAGCTGGCGCCAGCGAGAAATAAATGGTGGGAGTCCTTCTGTTTCGAATTGCATCAATGAATGACGCAACTCATTAAGTAAGGTGGCCGCCAATTCGTTACGATCGATATTGATCCCTGTTTCTTGTAGATTAATCCACCGTTGATCGATCGTATTAGCATGTGTTTCACGCATCGCCATGTTAATACCAGCACCGAGTACCAATTGTGCCGCATCCCCAGTTTTACCTGTCAACTCAACGAGTATGCCGGCTAGCTTCCGATCGTTGAGATACAGATCGTTTGGCCATTTAACCCGTACTTGCTCTGCCCCTAAGCGCTGAAGCACTTCGGCCATCACAATACCAATGACCAAGCTAAGCCCCATTGCCGCCGCTGGCCCTTGTTCAAGACGCCAGAACATAGACAGATAGAGGTTAGCACCAAAAGGAGAGACCCACTGTCTGCCACGCCGCCCACGGCCCGCCTGCTGGTATTCTGCGATACAGGCATCACCAGAGGTTAGATCCGTAATACGATCCAGTAAATACTGGTTCGTTGAATCGACAACCGGTAAAACAGTGACACGCTTATCTTCCAGCATGCCGAGAATACGTTCGGCATCCAGTAAATTCATCTCTCCTTGCAGGCTATAGCCTTTACCTGGCACGGTAAACACATCCAACCCCCACTCCCGGATAGTCTGAATGTGTTTGTTAATGGCAGCTCGGCTCATTCCCAGAAACTCACCCAAGTGCTCACCTGAGTGAAACTCCCCATCAGCGAGGAGCGAAATAATCTTAAGTGGTACTTTGGTATCTTTCATGACAGAACCTCGACCGCATCTAGCTCACCGGTTGCCCCAATAAAGCGTACTTCCGGTTCCAGCCAGACATCGAATTTCGCTGCCACCGTATTACGTACATGCCTTGCTAGTTCGACCACATCTCTGCTACTGGCATTGTCTGCATTCACTAAAACCAGTGCCTGCTGACGATGTACTGCAGCACCACCAATCTGATACCCCTTTAACGAGCACTGATCGATGAGCCAACCAGCGGCCAATTTCACTTGCCCATCCAACTGCGGGTAATGAGGCATCGTTGGATACTGGGTAAGCAGCATGTTGGCTTTTTCCTCGCTCACCTGCGGGTTTTTGAAGAAACTGCCTGCGTTACCCATTACTCGTGGGTCCGGTAGCTTACTACGCCGCATAGCGCATACCGCATCAAAGACTTGCTGTGGCGTGACTGTCTGTCGATCCAACTTGGTAAGATCACCGTAGTTCAGTAGTGGACTCCACAGCTTATTGAGCCGTAAACCGACACCTACAATGATGTAGCCGACTTTAAACTCATGTTTAAACACGCTTTCACGGTAACCAAACTCGCAGCGTTCGGGGCTCATGCGATCAATCTCGCCAGTCCTCAGATTCAGCAGATCGACATATTCGCAAACATGCTTCAGTTCCAAGCCATACGCGCCAATATTTTGGATCGGTGCAGAGCCTACCAAACCAGGAATTAATGCTAGATTTTCCAATCCTGGTATCTCTTGCTCAAGAGTTTTACTCACCAGATAGTGCCAATTCTCACCAGAACTGACATGAAGATGCCAAGCGTCATCCTCTTCCCTGACTTCGATACCTTTCAGGTTATTGATCATAACGGTACCGGCGAAATCCTCCAAGAACAGGACATTACTCCCTTCACCGATTACCAGTAGTGGCTCACGACGCTTTTGCGCTTTTTGCCAAGCCTTAATCATCATTTCAATTTTTTCAGCAATAACTAAATGCGCTGCGTTAACGGTGAGCGCGAAAGTATTGTGTTTTTTTAAAGAAGTGTTTTCAGTAGACATGACGTTAAATACTCTTACGTAATAAATTGCCATCTAGTCTACTCGATTCAACGAATATGGCTATTATTTGTTTTTATTGAGTTGATTTTTCATCATTATGAAATGCATTTTTTAAGAGGAAATTAGAAAAGTATTTTAAGATCATATTGATACAGAACTCACCTTATCTATCTTAATTCTGTTCTCTACGTTATATAAAGTTAATAAATATTATCTATATGCATGGATATTAGGTTAAATGCTTAAAAATAAACTTCTTTAGGATATTTCAGATGAGAATCTTCGCTATATTTAACCATTCACAATGGCTGCTAGCGATAAAATGCAAATAGAAGATTTTATTGCAAAGGGAGTTATGACGCAAAAAGCCCCATGCTTTCGCATGG
>NZ_JBXUGP010000038.1:0-35266 GCF_057180605.1 Serratia sp. HNCC26DJ206 | reverse complement strand
CTTAAGGATGACCCTATGTCTCGTAAATATAGGCACAACTTCACTACCACTAAGCGCTATAAACGAGTTACTATTCCGTTCTTGTTTTCAACCATGACATAAAATCGTCAATAAACACCCGAGTTTTCAGTGGCAACAGACGATTCGGTAAGGTGATAGCATAGGTTGTCATCGGTATTGTATTCTCAATACGCCATTCTGGCAGCACGCGTTTTAGGCGACCGTTCAGTAGATAACTATCAGTAATAAACGTCGGAATCAGCGCTATACCTATGCCCTGCAATATAGCATCAATCATTGCATCACTGCTATTGATCACCAATCGAGGAGTGAGTAGTACGCTTTCCATTTGATCATTTAGCCAGAAACGCCACTCACCACGAAACTGCGGATCATTAGGAAAGAAAATATTGTGTTGACTAAGATGATTAGGAGTCTCCGGCAACGATTGATCATATTCTTGAGCGCAGACTAATGTGTAATCAATTGGCATCAGCGCGCGTGCCACCATATTGACCGGCGGGGCATCCGTAACACGTAAAGCAAGGTCATAGGTGTCATGCATTAGATTCACCACCCGATCAGAGAGATTCAACTCGATATTAATCTCAGAATAGCGACGTAAAAAACTAGGGAGAAACGGGGTAAGCAGAATTTTCCCCAAAGTATTTGGAGCTGTAATACGCAGTAATCCTTTTGGCTTATCACTGTAACTGTCAGCCTGTGAAAATAGTGTATTCGTAGCGGCAATGACAGTTAACGCCTGATGAAATATTTCCTGCCCAGCTTCGGTGATCGCCAGCGTACGGGTGGTACGGGTAAACAGGATCAGATTCAGGCGTTTCTCTAAACGGTCGATCATTCTGCTGACGGAGGATGGTGTCATGGATAGAGCACGCCCGGCAGATGAAAAACTACCTTTTTCAACAACTTGAACAAAAAGTATCAAGCTCGGGAGGACTTCCGTTAACTCATTTATGTTCTTCACGCATAGCTCTTTTGCTTATCAATTCTCTAGTCAAACTATCACTGAATAGTATGATGTTCAACAAAGGGCTACACACCTAAAAAATTCATTTTTTTAATTAGTTAATAGGCTATCCATGTTTGAAAAATCCGTATTAAACCGTATTAAGCAGCATGATGTATTAAATGTTGGAGTTAGTTTAGGATTTAAAGGATTTTCACAGCGTGACACGACCCGTAACTGTTGGGAGGGATTTGATATAGACCTCGCAAGCGCGGTGGCAATAGCGGTGCTCGGTGACAGCGGCAAAATTCATTTTATCCCACTGCAATCGGCAGATCGCTTTAATGCATTACGTGATGGCGTGATTGATCTGGGAACGTTTAACTCAAGTGTTACCTTCCAGCGCGAAGCCGAGTTTGGTGTCAGCTTTGTTCATCCAATGCTGTTTGATGGTGAAGTGCTGATGACCTCACGCAACAACATGACGGAAACCACACCGCGGGCTCAGTTTACGCGCCAGCGTCGCATTGCCGCAATGCGGGGTTCAACCACTGAAGAGAACCTCACTCGTTATTTTGCAACACTGAATTTGTCCTGTGAAATCATTTTGTTTAATTCACCACAGCAGGCGCGTCAATCTTACCAAGCTGGAGAGTGCGATATCTATTGTCTTGACAGTTACCTTTTGGCTGGTGAGCACGTGCAATTGACGAATAGAGAGCAGCACCTGATTCTGGATGACCGCATCTCACTGGAAGCAATGGCCCCTGCCACCAATGCGCAGGATCCACAGTGGCATACTGCTGTACGCTGGGTAATGCGTGCGTTAATTGAGGCTGAAAACCTTGGCCTCAATAGCATTAATATCCATGAAAAGAGCGATAACCCTACAGGTTACCTGCGTACATTCCTATACCCAGACGCGGCTCTCTGTCAGAATTTGGGCCTGCAACCGAGTTTCATTCGAGATATTATTCGTCAGATCGGAAATTATGGTGATATTTTTGAACGACATTTGGGTAAACACTCCTCATTAAAACAACCTCGACGGGATAATAAGCCATGGGCGAAAGGAGGTATGCTCTGGTCACCACTATTTATCTAAGACTATTCTCTTGTGTTTTTTAACTATTATAAAATTTTAAAGGTAGTATTATGGATAAAGTATCACCTGTAGAAATAAAAAAAATGGAATTAACTGGCTTATCTAAACCTGACTTTGGTTACTTAGAGTCAATAGACGGAAAAATTAATTTTCCTATTGTGAGGGATATTATCCTCAATGGGCATTGCAATGGGAATATACTTTATATTATTCGTAATCATGCTAGAAAGGAAGTGTGTCGCCACGTGGCTGATAAGTTTAATCGTGTGGTGATGGAGAATGGTGGAAATCGTCCACATGATGGTTTCGTGTTGACTAATCAGGTAGGTGCTACACAATTTTCTCGTAATGGTGAGCAGTACATTCGAGAGGTCAACTCTGTAAATCAAAATGTTGCCGATCTGATGGCGGTGACAGATGAATATGGCAACGAATCTCTGTTTCTCAATCGTACACTGGAAGCTGGCTTTTTAGAGCAAGGTATCCACTTTGGCCCGGCGCGTTTTAAAAATGGTTATGCTTGCTTCGCTACATTCCGCCGTTGGTTGGATAATGGCGTGATGTCCTTGATGCCGCACGAAGATATGGCTCAGATTGATTTTGCTCGTGAGGATGATTTTGAGATAGCCAACACCCAAACAGTTACGGCTTATAATGTATGCCTCGAGGCAGCTAAAGACGGTGGCCAACTGAAAATCTGGAACCTGATTCCAGATGACGAATGTCGTGAACGCTTAGGTGTTGTCCGTACTGGCTATCCTTACCCACCACATCTATTGGAGGGCATTGAGTCAATGTCAGTGCAACTTAACGCAGGAGACATTTACTTTATGAATGCCTGCCATCTACACGGTGTTAGTAGCGTAAGTGAAGGGAGTCGACTTACTGCAGGGCGCTTTATTGGAAAATTGAACGACCGCAAAGTTGTTTACTGGACCTAGTCCAGCTATTTAAATCCTGAAGAGTTTTTTATTCTTGTTTAAAACTGGAAGCATGGATTATGGAATATGCAGAGCAACTTTCCAGCAATGGCTACGCCTTTATTCCTGGTGAGTATTATAAGTCTATTAAAGATATGCGGTTTGAAGATAAAGACTTTTTTATAAATGAGTTGGAAATATTTAAGAAAGGCTACGATACCTTAACACTTGATCCTTATTCCCCTGGGAGTCGCTGGCGGGGTTATGCCCAATGTCAGCGTAATGATGAGGGGCAATTACTGTTCGGGAAATTTACTCCATACAAGCAAACAAAAGCATATAACCCTGATACCGGCGATATTGTTCGCGACTACCCGCTATTGTCAGAAAATATCACCAGAAATCGACTATTGCAAACTCTGCTAATAGAGGATTTCCGCCTAATAGAAGCTTACGGGCGCATCGGGCCGTTGGAAAATCTGAGCATTGGTATTCATCTTTTCCGTTATCAGGCAGAAATCGGCGCGCCAGCTTATAGCTCCCCTGTATGGTTACATAAAGACGATGAGGATGTAGTGTTTGTTCACATGATTAACGCTTCACCGAACATGCTGGGCGGAGACAACCTGATTGCCAGCCACCCACGCTGTATCGAACGTGTACTACGCCTTGAACATCTTTTTGACACATTGGTGGTAAATCACGACAAATTTCACGCTGTCACCCCTGTTGGGGCGCGTGAGAACAGCGGCGTGGCGCAGCGCGATATAATACTGATTACCTTCCAGAATAATGAAGGGAGTGATATATGCACAGTCTGACACACAAAGCCTTCATTACTGGTGCATCCAGTGGTATTGGCCGCGCACTGGTTAGCGCATTCCTAGCTGAAGGGTATCAAGTTGTTGGCATTGACCGCTCACCTTCAGTCTTTGAAGAAAAGGAGTCATCCTATCAGCACCATCAATTAGATATTACCGACTCACCACGCCTAGCTGCTCTCTTTGAAATGGCAGAATATGGGAATACTAATAACGTGCTGATCAACTGCGCTGGCACCCGTGAGATCTGCCATATTGCCGATTTAACTTTGGAGCAGTGGGAAAAGGTATTTGCCCTGAACGTCACCGCGAGTTTCGTTGCTGGTCGCGCTTTTTGCCAACAACTAGTGCACCTGCAATGTCCCGGCAATATGGTCAACATGGCTTCAGTTTCTGGGTTGATGGGCGAACCTGACCGTACCGCCTATGTGTCATCGAAGCATGCCGTAATTGGACTCACCAAACAGTTAGCGCTGGAGTATGGGAAACACCATATCAGGGTCAACGCCATTGCACCCGGAGTAATTCGCACGCCACTCACAGAACCCTATTACCACAATCCAACACAATTAGAGAAAATCCAACGTGGGCAGTTTCTACCTGTTCTGGGAGAGACATGTGATGTCGCTGATGCAGCTCTCTATCTCACCTCACGGCAAGCACGCTTTGTCACCGGCTCTACGCTGGTGATCGATGGCGGTTGGACATTAGGTAAAGATCTTTAATCATACGAGCCACACTATAATACCGGAGATAATATATGGAAAATCGTTACATTTTAATTTTAGGGGGTGAGTTTGCACTGCGCGAACGAGTACTAGCAGGAGCACTGCGAGCCTCAGGTGGAATGCGTGTATTAACGATGGCTAAAAATCGTACCACAGCTACCATTAAGTTCTTCGACGATTATTTACCGGGCGATGTAGCGGATGAACAGGCGGTATTGGAAGCTGTCAAAGCCTACGAACAAAAAACTGGCTCTACCCCAGCAGCAGCAATCCCGATGAACGACTTCACTGTGCGTGCCGCCAGCCTAGTAACTGAATACTATGGTCTGGCAGGCAACAGTCGTGAAACTATTCATAGATGCCGTGATAAATTTGTGATGAAGCAATTGTTGCAAAAAGCCGGATTACCAGTGCCACGCTTTGCCGCTTTCAGTACCCTAGAGGAACTGAAAATTTGCATCAAAGAAATTGGTCTGCCCGTGGTGATCAAACCGCGTGAAATGGCAGGTAGTTTGGGTGTACTGAAAATTACCCGCGAAGAGGAAATAGAGCCGAGCTTTTTCCGTAGTGTTGCCGACGTAATTTCACTAAACGGCGAGTCTCACGCGCCGGAAGATTTGTTCCAGGTAGAGGAGTATATCCCTGCATGGCAGGAAGTCAGTGTCGAAGTGATCAACCAAGGTGATTATCATCGCGCTATTGCCGTCACTGACAAGTATCTCGGAGATGAGCCGCACTTCGTTGAGATAGGCCATAGTATTCCTTCGGTGCACTCAGACAATGTGCAATTACGTAACATTGCCGAACGTGCTTGTGCTGCATTAGGCATCCATTATGGTGTGGCACATTTTGAAGCCCGCCTCACCCCAACCGGCGAGATTAAGATCATTGAAGTCGGTGCCCGTACTGGTGGCGATACTATTATGGACCTTGTAGAACGCAGCTATGGCATAAACCCTTATGAGCTTCACATACATAGCCACTTGGAAACTCTGAAGCCGCTACCAGAGACTTTGATGCCAAAAGGCTTGAGCGCGGTGGCTTTTATCAAAGCACCGCTTGGGGTGATTGAGAAAGTGACGCTACCCACCAATCTGCCTGATTATATTGTTAACATGCAGGTAACTGCAAAACCTCTAGATGTGTCGAAAAAGTTGGAGTCATGGAAAACCCGTGAAGGGTCAGTAGAGTTTTTCTGGCCGAATCGCAAGCCCCAAGAGGGTTTCAGTGAACATCTGCAAACTGCAGATGAGTACGCAGTTTCATTGTTTACACTGCGTCAGGCTTGATTCCAGAACTAAATACTACCGCACAGGCTACTCCTGAAACAGGATTGAGAGGGTTTCATGAACGATGACAACTTTGGTTTAAAACGTTTCGTCTTTTCCCGCTTTGTGGGAGCACTGTGCGATCAGTTTTTGCTCTTTGCTGTTCCACTGGCGATTCTGAAAGCCACTGGCTCACTCACACTTTCTTCGTTGGCTTTTGTCATTGAGTGGCTACCCCGTATCATCTTTTTCCCATTATCTGGCTTTATGGCGGACCGCATTAAACCGCGTTTTATATTCTTCAACGTGGATGCAGGGCGTGCAGTGCTGATGGTGGTTGCCTTTTTGACATTGTACTGGTATCCAAAGGCCACTTTTCCAGTACTGGCGGCTATGATGGCATTGCTATCAGTTGCGTACGTGCTCAACTTTGTTGCCACTGATGCGCTGATGCCGCGTCATCTCTCGGCCGAAGCACTGCCTAAAGCCAACTCGATGCTGCAAGGCGTTGATCAGATAACCATGGTACTGGGCCCAGCAATAGCAGTAGCGATTTCGGCTTACGGTGGTATTGACAGCATCCTGGTCGTGGCAGCAGTGTTGTTTGCCATTTCTGCAATTAACTATCTTTTCCTAGAAACACACGATCTGAACGTCACCGAAAAGATAGGATTTAGCACCCTCATAGAGTCTAATCGTACTGCGCTCGAAGTATTGAAGAAAAATAAAATCCTGCTGCATCTCTGTGCGTTAACCTGGGTGGTGAACCTTGTGTATGGTGCGGCACTGGTGGTCAGTGCAGCCGTGATTTTAAAGGAGTTTAACCTGCCAGATCGTTACTTCGGCATGTTGCAGACCACTGCGGCAATCGTGAGCATTGTTATGTTCTTCTTTGTACCGCGATTTGCCAGTCGCTTTGGTCTGTCATCGTTAGGAACCTTCTCCTTCTGTGCCATGATCCTAGCTGGTGCGGTTATGTCCATGTCTGTAGATTACACCATGTACCTGATCGGATATGCGGTGTTGATGGCTTTTGACGGATCGTTCAGTGTTTACCTGCGCACGGTGCGCAGCCAAGTGATCCCTAAGGAGCATTTGGGTAAAACCATGGGGTTGATTGGCCTAATGAACATGAGTTCAGTACCAGCAAGTGGTGCATTGGTATCACTACTCTCTGGCAGTTTTATGCCACTACAAATCATCGCCATCATTTTAGTTGCGGCGCTAATACTAGGCCTAACGTTAATTATATTGGGGCGTCGCGCTTTTGGTTACAGTAGTTGGCTCCCGCCAGTTATCACTGCTGATGTTTCAAATTAATTCTCTTATGGCAGGGTGTGCCCTGCCGTTTTTACATAAGTGCTTTGATTGCGTGGGACTTGGAGCGACATAGCGCAGCATATAAGACTTTCCTTTCGCCGAATATTTCCTGATATCTGAATCAAGATTAAACTTGGCTCATGCAATCACTTTTGCTCAGTCAATGTATCGAGATAATCCGCCCATTTTTGCAGCCAAACCTTACACTCAGCCTCGTAGCGGTAAAGATCGTAAGTGCCTTCGATACCCTTGCGGGAATGGCCTAAAACAGCTTCTGCGACTTCACTGGGGCACCCAAGACGTGCCAAGCCAGTGCGCACGGTTCGGCGTAGGTCGTGCGGTGTCCAAAGCGGAATATCGATCATCTTGCCTTTTTTACGTAACTTGCTGGCAAAAAGACTTAACGAAGATTGCTGAACAGGTCTATGAGTTAATCGTGAAGGGAAAACAAATTGCTCTTTTTCTGTGTAAAGCGATTGGAGAAACTGACCTGCTTGCTGCGATAACTGCACATGGCGCTCACTCTCACTTTTGGTTTCACGTAAGTGAACTGTACCCTTATCAAAATTAACATCCTTCCATGCCATATTACATATTTCCCCAGTACGGCATCCTGTCCACAATGTTAGCCGTAAGATATTCTTGGCATTTGCTGGATAAGCCGAACTAGGTAACCAATAAAGCATTTGCGCTAATTCGTTTTCGGATAAAACACGCTTACCCGGCGTAGAAGTGAGCCTCATTTTTGTCTGTGCAAGACTAGCTTTCGCCAGCAGCGCTGGGTTAGCAAAATTGTCGTCTAGCTTCCCAAGACCGAGAGCAAACTCGTAAGCGGCACAAAGTTCACGCAATACATTACCCGCCAATGTGTTTGCCCCACGTTCAACAGCCACCATAACGAGAGCAATAACATCCTTTCGGGTAATATCAAGAGCAGCACGGTCACCGATCTTATCAACAATATCACGAGTCATCATACGTCGGCACATGTACTGTCCTCCAACTTTCCGCGCTCCTTGAATAATTTTTCCGTCTTTCCCTTTGCGATCTTCAATGCGTTGAGTGAGGTACAGTTCCACCAAATCTCGAACGGTAAAGACCGCTTGCTGTTTTTCTAACTCAGCCTGCTGCTTTTGTTGTTTTTCAACTTTTAGTTCACTGGCAGGACAGCGACCTTCATTCTTTACCTGCTTAAGCGCTTGTAGCTCAGCGCGAGCCTGTGCCAGAGAGATGTTAGGGAAGTGACCGATCTTAACTTGGGTGAGTTTGTGAGTAAGGGGACTGGTGTAGCGGTAGAAGAAAGTTTTAATGCCGGTAGCGCCACAAGTGAGCCGCAATCCCCGGTTTTCACCAGTATCAGCTTTGTCTTTGTCACCGGGTTTCATTGCTTCAATGGCTTTGGTTGAGAGTGGCTTTTTCTCTGTTTTTTCCACCTGACTGGCTCCATGCATGGTCACTGCTGTATGACACACATTATACCATAGACAAGCTTGCAAACTACATTTTGACCTACAATAAAATGTAGGATTCAGTGGTTTTCAGTGGGATTTGATGAGACATCAAGAAACACCAAACCCCGTAAAATAAACTTATAAATCAATTAAATAAGGATAACGCCTTATTGCTTTCATTACAAAAAATCATATTGGAAACAATAATTAGCCATTATTCCACCCTCTCAAACATAAGATCCCAAACGCCATGTCCCAGACGCTGGCCACGTAATTCAAACTTCGTTACCGGGCGTGATTCTGGGCGCGGCACGTAATCATTGCTCTCGGAAAGATTACGATATCCTGCACTGCCGTTCATCACTTCCAGCATGTGTTCCGCATAGGGTTGCCAGTCGGTGGCCATATGGAACACGCCACCCACTTTTAATTTACTCAGCACCAGTTCAACAAATGGCGTCTGTACGATGCGGCGTTTGTTGTGGCGCGCTTTGTGCCACGGATCCGGGAAGAACAGCTGCACCATGTCCAGTGAAGCATCCGGGATCATGTTCTGTAGCACTTCTACCGCGTCATGGCACATGATCCGCAGGTTGCTCAATTCGGCTTCGTGGGCGTCCGCCAGGCAGGCACCAACGCCCGGCGAATGGACTTCAATCCCCAAGAAGTTCTGCTGCGGGTTATGGCCCGCCATGGTCACCAGCGAGGCCCCCATGCCAAAACCGATCTCCAGCACGGTTGGCGCTTCGCGCCCGAACAGGGTGGAGATATCAACAGGTTCAGCCTGATATTCCACGCCCATCACCGGCCAATAGTGGTCCAACGCATACTGCTGGCCTTTGGTCAGCCGCCCCTGGCGGCGAACAAAACTGCGAATACGGCGCATCGCGCGGCCGTTCTCATCAAATTCTGGAGAGATGACGTCATTAATCATAGTGCTTTCTGTCTGTTTGGCTGCCAGTTAGGGAAACGCGCATTATGCAAAGATACCCTGGTTTAGCAAGCATTCATCCTGTGCGGCTAAGGAAAGTTACGGTTTACAGCACTCTCACACTATGCTGGAATCGCGCATCAAATATCAGCCGAAGAGCGAAACCCGCTAATGATGCAAGCGCAACAGTTCTCGCACGTGGTGCTTGACTGGTACCAGCGCTATGGCCGCAAAACGCTGCCGTGGCAAATCGATAAAACGCCTTATCAAGTATGGCTCTCTGAGGTAATGTTGCAACAAACTCAGGTTGCCACCGTTATTCCTTATTTTCAGCGATTTATGGCACGTTTTCCGAACGTGCGCGCACTCGCCGAAGCGCCGCTGGATGAAGTATTGCATCTGTGGACCGGGCTGGGTTACTACGCCCGCGCCAGAAACCTGCACAAAGCGGCTCAGACTATTGTCGCACAGCACTGCGGTGAGTTCCCGACAACCTTTGCAGAAATCGTCGATCTGCCCGGTGTAGGCCGCTCAACCGCCGGTGCGATTCTATCTCTGGCGCTGGGGCAACATTACCCGATCCTCGACGGCAACGTAAAACGCGTGCTGGCCCGCTGCTACGCCATTGAAGGCTGGCCGGGCAAAAAAGAGGTGGAAAACCGCCTCTGGCAGATCAGTGAAGAGGTAACACCCGCGCAAGGCGTGGGCCAGTTCAACCAGGCGATGATGGATCTGGGAGCAATGGTCTGCACCCGCTCCAAACCGAAATGCGATTTATGCCCACTCAATACCGGCTGCATCGCCAACGGCAACAGCAGTTGGGCCAAGTATCCGGGCAAAAAGCCCAAACAGACATTGCCGGAAAAAACCGCCTACTTTTTATTACTGCAACACGGCGACGGCGTTTGGCTGGAGCAGCGTCCCGGCAGCGGGCTGTGGGGCGGCCTGTTCTGTTTCCCACAGTTCAGTACCCGCATCGACTTGGAGTTCTGGCTGCAACAACGCGGCCTGAAGGGTAACCACCTGGAGCAACTGACCGCTTTCCGCCACACCTTCAGCCATTTCCACTTGGATATTGTGCCTATGTGGCTGAATATCGACAAAGCCACCAGCGCCATGGATGAGGGTGCCGGTCTCTGGTATAACTTAGCGCAGCCGCCATCGGTCGGGTTGGCCGCCCCGGTCGAACGCCTGTTGCAACAACTGGCGAAGCAGCCACCGATCCAACAAGGTTTATTTGGCAACAGCGCCATTGACGAGGAATTAGCATGAGCAGAACCATTTTTTGTACCTTCCTACAGCGCGATGCCGAAGGGCAGGACTTTCAGCTCTATCCAGGTGACGTCGGCAAGCGTATTTTCAACGAGATCTCCAAAGAGGCCTGGGGCGAATGGATGAAAAAGCAGACCATGCTGATCAACGAGAAAAAACTCAACATGATGAACCTTGATGACCGCAAACTGCTGGAGGCAGAGATGATCCGTTTTCTGTTCGAAGGGCATGACGTTCATATCGAAGGTTACACACCGCCAAGCGAATAATATTTTCCGGGCCAGGCCCTGGCCCTTTTGATCTCGTAGACGGCTTTAAAATGAAGAAAATTTTAGCTTTGCTAGTCATAGCGCCTTTGCTGATCTCCTGTTCCGGCCAAAAAAGTGAAGAAGTCAGCGAGGCCTTGGTCAAAGATACCAACGGCTTCGAAATTCTGATGGGTCAGTTTGCCCACAACATTGAGAATATCTGGGGCCTGAAAGAGGTCTTGATCGCTGGGCCAAAAGATTACGTTAAATATACCGATCAATATCAGACCCGTAGCCACATCAACTTTGATTCGGGCACCATCACGGTCGAAACCATTGCCACTACCGATCCTGCCAGCCATCTGCGCCAGGCGATTATCAGCACCTTGCTGATGGGTGACGATCCGGGGTCTATCGACCTTTATTCCGACGTCAACGATATCCAGATCAGTAAAGAGCCGTTCCTGTACGGCCAGGTGCTGGATAACAACGGTCAACCGATCCGCTGGGAATGGCGTGCGGCGCATTTCGCCGATTACCTGCTGCAAACCCGCCTGCAAAAGCGTACCTCCGGCCTGCATGTGATTACCTCGGTCACCATCCAACTGGTGCCTAACCACCTGGATAAACGCGCGCATAAATACCTGCCGATGGTACGTAAAGCCTCTGAGAAGTACGGGATTGAAGAATCGCTGATCCTGGCTATCATGCAGACCGAATCCAGCTTTAACCCGTACGCGGTGAGCGGTTCCGATGCGCTGGGCCTGATGCAAGTGGTGCAACATACCGCCGGTAAAGACGTGTTCCAGATGAAAGGTAAATGGGGCACACCAAGCCGCAGCTATCTATTTGATCCAGAAAATAATATCGATACCGGTACCGCGTATCTGGCCATTCTGCAGAACAACTATCTGGGCGGAATTCAGAACCCGACCTCACGTCGCTATGCGGTAATCACCGCTTACAACGGCGGTGCAGGCAGTGTACTGCGGGTGTTCCACAGCGACAAAGCTAAGGCGGTGACGATTATCAACGGCATGCAGCCGGGTGATATTTATCAAACGCTGACCACCAAGCATCCAGCGAGTGAATCGCGCCGCTATCTGGTGAAGGTGAATAACGCGCAGAAGAGTTATCGCCGTAAATAACCTGGTACCATAAACCATCAGGGCCGATGCGTAATCTCATCGGCCCTGCTGTTTTACTGCTTGATCATATAGCCGAAAATGCGCTTCCAGCCGTGATCTTTCTTCTCGATATACACGCCCTGCAACTCAGGAGAAAAACCCGGTAAGCGGTTGATGCCCTCTTCCAGCGCCAAGAAATAGCGCTGAACCGCCCCGCCCCACACTTCCCCCGGCACCACACACAGCACACCCGGTGGATACGGCAACGCACCTTCCGCCGCAATACGCCCTTCCGCCTGGCCGATA
Organism: Serratia sp. HNCC26DJ206; assembly: GCF_057180605.1. Taxonomy (NCBI): domain Bacteria; kingdom Pseudomonadati; phylum Pseudomonadota; class Gammaproteobacteria; order Enterobacterales; family Yersiniaceae; genus Serratia; species Serratia sp. HNCC26DJ206. The sequence continues at coordinate 22,799 of NZ_JBXUGP010000038.1, read as the reverse complement.
GGCACCAGTTCGACGTTGTCGCGGATAAACTCCACGTTGGCATCCTGCGGGTTCATCACCACCGGCGGGAAGTGATCCTGACGGAACATCTCTTTTTGCAGTTGCTTCACGTCGAAGCTGACGTACAGATCGTGCATCTCCTGGCACAATTGCCGGATGGTATAACCTCGGTAACGCTGCTCGTTCTTGCGGTACACCGTCGGCAAAACCTCGCTCAACGGCGCATCCTGCTCAATGTAGCGCTCGAACTGCACCAGCATATCCACCAGGTTATCCATCTTGGCCGGGTTTTCCGCCGGGGTCAGCAGGAACAGGATCGAGTTAAGATCGCACTTTTCCGGCACAATGCCGTTCTCACGCAGGAAGTTGGCCAGAATGGTGGCCGGTACGCCGAACTCGGTGTATTGCCCCGTTGCAGCATCAATGCCCGGCGTGGTCAGCAGCAATTTGCAAGGATCCACCAGATACTGATCCTGCTCATAGCCCTCAAATCCGTGCCATTTCTCGCCCGGCACAAAGTTAAAGAAACGCGCATCGTTAGCGATAAGATCAGTCTCGTAATCCTGCCAGTCTTTGCCAGCCACCTGCTGCGGAATAAAGGGTTTCAACTGCGTACAGCGTGCCAGCAACTGTTTGCGCGTTTCAATCCCCAGCTTGACGCACTCCATCCACATGCGGCGGCCAGCGGCCCCGGCGTGCATTTTTGCGTTAACGTCCAGCGCAGCAAACAGCGGGTAGAACGGGCTGGTCGACGCATGCAACATAAACGCATTGTTGAGATGCTTGTGATTGCAGTGGCGTTTTTGGCCTTTAATATGATCGTCTTTCTTATGGATCTGCGAAGTCTGCGAGAACCCGGCCTGCTGTTTATGTACTGACTGAGTGACAAAAATGCCGGGATCGAGCTCATCCAACTCCAGCAGCAGCGGCGAGCACTCTTTCAGCATCGGGATAAACCCTTCGTAACCCACCCAGGCAGAATCAAACAGGATGTAATCGCACAGGTGGCCGATGGTGTCGATCACCTGGCGGGCGTTATAGATCGTGCCGTCATAGGTGCCAAGCTGGATGATCGCCAGACGGAAAGGCCGTGCCGTATTGGCTTTTTCTGGCGCGATGTCACGGATTTGCTCACGCAGGTAGCGCTCATCAAAACAGCGGGAGTCGATCCCGCCAATAAAGCCAAACGGGTTGCGCGCGGTTTCCAGATACACCGGCGTCGCTCCGGCCTGGATCAACGCACCGTGATGGTTAGATTTATGGTTGTTACGATCGAACAGCACCAGATCGCCGCGCGTCAGCAGCGCGTTGGTCACCACTTTATTGGCCGCCGAGGTGCCGTTCAGGACAAAGTAGGTTTTGTCGGCATTGAACACTTTGGCAGCATGCTTTTGTGCATCTTTCGCCGAGCCTTCGTGGATTAGCAGATCGCCAAGCTTCACATCGGCATTGCACATGTCAGAGCGGAAAATCTTCTCACCATAGAATTCAAAAAACTTGCGCCCTGCCGGATGCTTACGGAAGAACTCACCACCTTGGTGTCCTGGGCAAGCGAAGGTCGAATTTTCCATTTCCACATAGGTTTTCAGCGTTTTGAAAAACGGTGGCAGGAGCGCCTGTTCGTAAGCATCAGCGGCAGCTTCCAACTGTGCCATATAAAACGCTTTGGTTGCCGCAGCAAGCGCAAACACGCCGCTAATCAACGGCAGGTAATCCGGGGAAAGATGTTCATCCCCTTCCACAGCAACAAACGTCGGGATGCCAAAACCGGTCGTCTTAAGCGTTTCGAGAATGCCGGCATTCACGTCCTCAACGGACACCACAGCCGCCGCCACATCGGTATAGTCGGTTTGTTCCACGCGGACAATCTGGCGCAGGGTTTCGATGCTGGCAACCAGGCTGGCACTTGTTGCTATTTTCAATTCTTTCATAGTGCTGACTCTCAAACGGTTAAGGATGAGGGTGTGCCGTAGGGCACATAATGAGATAACCAAGGTTATCCCGGCAAAGTGATGCACGGTGTTGCAGCATGAGGCGCAAGCAGGGTCGGCTGATGCGGATCAACATCAGGCAGCTATCGAGGGCTGGGATCGGCAGCGACCGATAGACATCAGTAAAATCAGAGCATTAGCTCTATTTTTAATAATGCCTAACAGCGAGCATAAGGTGGCCTTACCGCATAGTGTGCAGCGGCAATCGCGGGAGTATTATTCGGGAATAACGACGGCGGGATAACAGCATCATCAGATGTCTGGCGCACAGCAATGCTTGAATAACGAAACCAGTCATGCCTGTAACCCTCTGATTTTGATGAACGTGATCACCATTGTGCGATAGATGGACAGCAAAATTCGCGCAATGATTGCACGTTTTTTTATGAGGTTCAAGTAACTATTACGAGGTTCATCCTGGGATGGAATTAATGGTAACACATTGTAATTTAATACAATAAAAATAAAACCCTGAAAACAGGATTATATAAATACACGATTTTATTGCATATCTATTTGTCTCATGTCGACATAATGCCTCCACGGACTGAATGAAAATAGAGCAACCGATCGGGTTTGTGACAGAAAGCGATTGACGAGATACGGACAAATACGGTTTAATGCGCCCCGTTGCCCGGATAGCTCAGTCGGTAGAGCAGGGGATTGAAAATCCCCGTGTCCTTGGTTCGATTCCGAGTCCGGGCACCATCAAATTCAGAAGCGCTTGTCATTCATTCAGGATGAAAAAATGACGGGTTCGAAAGCGAGTCACCGTTAACACGCTGTAGTTCCACCACGTAGCCCTACTACTTGGATGCGATTGTTAAATAAAGGCTCCTGAAAAGCCCACTTGTTCGCACAAGTGGGCTTTTTTGTTTACATCTTTTATAGTTTTCGCCTTCAAATGTCAAATGGTGTCAAGAAGATACGATTACCGCTTGAATTCTTGCTCCAGAATATCCCGCAAGCTGTCCACATCCTCATCAATATACTCCAACGTAGAACGTAAACTGGAATGCCCCAGCAGGCGCTTGACGGCCTGGATATTGCGATCCAGTGATTTCATTAGATTAGTCGCCACCGTGTGCCGAAAACGGTGTGGGCTGACAACAAACCGGCACTCCCTGGAGATGCGACGGAAAAAAGTCCGTATGGGGTAGATACCCATCCGCTCAAGTCCCTCTTCGCTCCGCAGCACCTTGCGTCTCAGGTCAAAACGGTTAACGTTAAAAAGCTGTTCATCGGGTTCGATCCCTGCCTCCTGTGAGCGCATCACCAGCTCTTCCAGTCGGGGCAGCAGCTGTGATGTGATAGGGACACAAAATTCCCGATGGTTCTTTGAACCGGCAGCAATCACATCTATCCAGCGTTCTTCCAGATTGACATCGCACAGACGCACATGCAGCAGTTGATTCTGACGCATCCCGGTATAACTTAAGGTGTCCAGTACAGCCAACCAAAACCAAACCGGGTAGCAAGCATTGGCACGGCCCCCCAGCGCATGGGATTGCGCAAACAAATGTTCCCTTTCCCGGTGTTGTTCCATAGTGATCAGGGTAGCCACTATACCAGCCATAAGTTCCGCCAGCTGCTGTGGCGCTATCGGATAACACAGAGCGTAAGCCGCAAAGGCAACTGCTGGGCTAACAGCCCGATGGAGCGGTTCTTCCGCAGTCTGAAGAGTGAATGGGTATCGACGACAGGCTACGGGGATCTGGCAGAAGCACAATCATCCATAATCCGCTACATCACGGGTTACTACAGCGTTCTTCGCCCCCACGGGTATAACGGCGGCTTAACGCCAAATGAATCTGAGCGACTGTTCTACGAACAGTCAGGTCATGTGGCCAAAATTAGTTGACCACTACACTCTCGTCAGGCACCCGTATAGCCTCAGCATTAGAGGTCCATTACAGCGGCGAGTTTACCTGTGTGATCCACGATACCCTGGCGATTACCGTGACGATATTCAGCTCCAAATTATCGGCGGACTGTGTACAAATGAGAGACAGGCTGGAAGTGCTCGACCTTGAGCACCAAACAGCCATGCTGGTGATTCAGGTAAAACAGTTGGCCTGGTCGCGGATAAGCACAGCCAGTTGCCTGATTGTGCTTATCCGAATAACGGGGATTTTTACCTCATCATCAGGTTCCCGTCTGACAGACAAGTGGACGTTTCTTTCTTACGATAACTTTGGCAGCCCCATAAAATACGCTGGCGACAACCAAAGAGTTGAGTGCCGGAATGCCTGCTTCTACCAAAAAACCCACCGCTGCCCCCATTGCACAGGCGGCAATGGCCGTCCAACCGATTGCAGGCGTACTTTCAGAACCGGGAAGTTGCCCCGAAGCGCGGGACTCATCCAATGCCTTGCGGTAGGTTCGGATAACAAAGTATTCAACCAGCATGATGCCCACGATAGGGGGAAATACAATGCCCATCAGTTCCAGGAACCCAATAAAGCGGTCCAGAATGCCAAGGATCGACAACGTTGTCCCTATGGTGCCAATCACCAACGTCGTAAAGATATAGTTTATTTTGATGCCAAAAACAGACTCAATTGCATTCGCCAGGCCTAATGAAGAGCAGTAGAGATTCAGGTCATTGATCCGCAGGGTTGAAAATATCGCAATGGTTAACCCGACCCCTCCGGCCGCCATCGACATAATCGACACCACATCAGATACATTTAATGCTCGAGCAAGGGCAATGGCCAATCCGTTGAGGACGAATTCTCCCGCGAAAATAGTGAGTACCGTCATCCCCAGTACCTGTTTCCTGTTACTGACATACCGAGCGATATCCGGTGTTTGTAACGCGGCAAGAATATAGGCACCAATGATGATGGTGATGGCGCCGCCAATGCTGATAACCTCGCCCCCCGGCTTGCTTTGTAACAGTGCGGAGATATCCTGATTTGACAAGGCGAGCCAGGAGACATAACAAATGCCCACGATAAACACCGGTACACCGATTCGGGCAATAAAACGCAGTGCTTTGAAACCGATAGCCACCAAAATGGTCAGCCCGATACCCACAATCGCCACGGACGTGTTAAAACCCAAACGGTGGCCCATGGCAAAATCCAGTGATTTGCCGAAGATAGCGGTCTGAACGCCGAACCATCCCATCAGGCTGATGGCTATCATAATGCCAATGAACGCGGAGCCAATGCGACCAAAACCGCACCATCGGGAAAGTAGACTACATGACATCCCTTCCCGCATCCCTGCCAGCCCCATGCCGTACGTAATAAGGCCACAGATGACGCTGGCAATACCAATAGCAATATAGGCATCAAGCACCGACATACCGTGCCCCAGAGCCGCTCCCAGCATAAACTGGTCAAGTGCGGTGAGCATCCCTGCGTGAACCAGGGCTACCCCCCAAAATGGCAACCGTTTATTCAGTGGTACACGTTTCAGTGCATATTCATCGCGTTGATTTCCTTCCGACATAACTTCATCATCCTTAAATGTACTTGGTGCCCCTGAAAACAAACTCTTCGGGTAAATAACAGTCCAGACCGGTATTGGTCGAATACTCCAGAAATTGACCGAGCGATGAGACACCGGCTTTTTGATAGATGGCGGCAATATGATTTTGAATGGTTCTTTCAGCCAGAGATAAACGTTTGGCTATCTGTTTGGCGGAGTTTTTATTAATGAGGAAAAAAACGATACGAAGTTCTGCCGAGGTGAAAATATCGGTGGGGGGGATGCTGCTGACAAATCTACCCTGTTTGTTGTCCACATACTCAAGTGGCGTAAACAGTTTGAAGGGTACCGAACTCCATACTGTCCCAATGACGTTGTCCTCAAGATAGACCGGATGCTTATCACAGACATAGGGCGTCAAATTGCTTTCACCGTACCAATGATAGGTTTCGATAATAGAAATAGACTGCTGCTTATCAATCACTTTTTCATCCTGGGCCTGGTACTGGTCGGCAAACTCACTCCAGCCTACCGGGATCTCCGCGTCATGTCGGCCAGCAATATCAAATCCCTTAGGTATCGTGTTGTAACGCAGTGCAGCTTCATTCATATAAACATTCAAAAAGCTGTCATCCCTGATTGCCCAAGGGGTATCAATCATTTCTAATAAAGGTATTAGATCTTCCAAACCCTGCTTCACATGGTATGCCATGACTCGCCCTCAAGTTTTTCATCCAGATAGTTAAGACATCATAAAGTAAAAGTCTTTTCAGAGTTATGAGTATTTTTTACTCATGTTAACTTTAAAAAGAAAGAATAGACTAAATTTATATCGTTATTTCGAGGGTTATCAACCCTCATGTGCAGTGGGGAAACAGAGAATCAATCTATATCAAAATTAGATTATTCTTTTGCTTTTATATTTCTTTCTTATTATAAAAAAACACCAGGGAAAATTTTACCAAAAAGTACACGTTATATGAGTTAAGTAAGTCTGCCAGTTACCCGGATAGGCTCCCCCGGAATTGTGGAGCATAGTACACCTATGGTGCGAGAACGACAGCTCCGCAGCCGTGACTCTCTTTAAGACCCCCAATTGGCATAAGCTATAGCGCTGGCTGTTTTTTCTTACATAAAAATACAGGTTTATCCTTTATCTGCGCGGTATTGCTAAGCGCACCTGTGACCACGTTACTGAGCGCGCGCCCAAAATCCCCCAATTTTTCTGGTACCTATGACATATCCGTGCGCAAAAATGCGGCCTAGCCAAACAATTATGCTGGCTAAAAAAGCTGGCAAGACCACTTGAATTTTATACAATGGCGGGTCTGGATTTCAGTCGATGGATTAACGTCACAGCGATAACGTCAGCTTCTGGTGAACGGTTCCCTGACGATGGCGTTGTGTTAAAGGGAATTGAACAATGAGCATTCAGGACTACATTCTGGCTGACAGTAAATTACCGATCCATAACCATTATCAACTGCGCTTCCCAAACCTTGAGTCCAAACAGCCGGGCATCGGGATTTCGGTCCTCAGATTTTCTGGCGTTGAAGCCAGCAGTAGTATTCTGCGTTACAGATTGAATTTACCAGCGCAACCAAAGATATCCCCGCGCACCCCATCATCAACTATTCCACCCTGTTTCTGATGTACCCCGACGGCAAGCCGTGGGAATCGGTCAAACCCCGTATTCTGCCGGGGGTGATCACCCAGTTCCGCCAATGTGGCACCTCCGCTGATGAAACCCGCTATGTGGTCACCCTTGAACACCGTCTGACCAGACTGACCCAAGGGGCCGGGAACGCAGTCTACCAGAATGACAGTATCATCAGCATAACGGAGAACACCTTCTGTAGCGGCAACCTGCGTCTCACATAGCTTCAGAGCCCCCACACAACTGACTCAGTTCCTGCGTCGCAAGCGCAAAATACCTTACTCAGTACTTCACCACCTGACGAGCGCTTCCCGGGGAAACCTAAAGCCGATCTCATAGGGCATGTCAATATGAGTTCACCGGATGCTTACGGATAACCAAGCAACACCGTGAGTTGAGTCCATCATGCTGCACGGTATTATGGAGCAGCGCTCCGGTTTTAAGGGAGCATTGAGGCGATATGTTACGAGGGAAACTCAGACGTAGTTCTGCTGTTTCAAGTGGCGGATAATGACCTGGCCTTCCGGCATAAACGCGGTACCGAAACGGACCAATCCGCGCCCCTTCAACTCGGCATCGATGCCGTATTCCAGATACCCCGGCGTATTTTGCGGCAGCAGCACCACGGTCAGGCTTTTCAGGCGTGGCTCATATTTCAGCAAGGTATCGGAGAGGGTAACCAGCAGCGAATGCGCCGTACCGGGCATGCCCTGCAGGATTTTACTCATGTCCGGCAAGCCGTAATCCGGCAAATGGCTGAGCGTTCCCGCGCGACAGTTGAGAATGCGCTGCATGTTGTCGAGGACCGACAGGATGACCTGCTCCTCTTCGCTGACCGCGTTCAGTTCCAGGCCACTGGCGAAGTTGCCCAGCAGTTGCTCATACAGTGAAGGCGAGTGGCGATGGGGCATCACTTTTTCTCCGCCCGCAGCGTCAGGCCATTATTGTTCAGCTCAATGGTGCGCGGCTTTTCGGGGTCTAAATCCTCGCGGGTCAGGAGCAGACGCCAGTGGTTTTTGTCCATATCAGGATGACGGAACAGACCAACCACGGCGACAAATTTAGCCTCCTTTTCCATCGGCATGTCCAACGAGGCCGCGGTGCCAGGTTTGACCACCACGCTGCGACTGGCCAGCAGGTCGTCTTTCAGCGCCCCCTCCCCGTCTCCCGCCAGTTGCTGATACACCGTTTTCTGAAGGAGCTTGTCATCGCGCAACTGATACACCCGCACCAGCACTGGCTCGGAGGCGGAATTTTCCTCACGCGCGTCGGTGTTCAGCGCTTCACGGGCGGTGAAATCCAGATGCAGGACTTTCACCTGCTTATAAAACAGCGATTGGGTCGCTGACACGGTGCCGTCCGTCACCGTCTGCGTCAGCCCGCAGCCGCTGAGTAATACGGTCAAGGCAACCAGACCGATTTTATTTTTCCAGGCGGTAGTTAATAACACGTCGCGTTCCTTCTTGAGGCCTATCAGGGGCCATACCACGGTAGTGGCCCAGTTCTACAGTAAAATAATCAGGCATATCGTCCGACGGACTCTGGTCATCCAGCCCCAGCACCCCGGTCAGCCCCAACCTTATCGGCGCCTCGCCCAGTACCATGGCGGGCAGCAGCGGAGTAGGCACCGTCAGTTGAATACGGGCGGTGTAACGCCATCCCAGATACACCCGCAGCAGCACCAGAAAATCCGCATACAGCGCCCCTTCCGGCAGCCAGTCACGGGCCTCGTCGCGGTTCCCGGTGTGCAGGGAAATCAGCAGTTGGCTGTTGGCATCGGTGGCTTCATCCCCCAGTACCTGGTAGCCATCCAGCCAGTTCGCCCCCTCGTCGCTAAAGGTCATCGGGGAATCAATGCGCACCGTACGCAGGCAATGGGGCGTTACCTCCGCTTGTGTGTCCGGCGCCAGCAAGCGCACCAGCGCCTGAACGCCTTCGGCGGTTCTGCCCGGCTGGCGCATCACCCCCAGCAACGCCAGAAAACGGGACGTAGGGGTGGCAAAATGCTGCTGCGTGCCGGGGATGCCCATACCAATCAGCCCCAGCAGGCTTTGTGAGGTGGCGTCTTTGCCGCCGGATTCAAACGTCGCCGGATAAGAATACTTACGCCAGATACGGTAAAACTGCGTCATGAACCGGTGGTTGAAGATATCGAGGAAACCTTCCAGCGCCTCATGCCCTTCTCGCTGCTGGGTGATATCGTCGATATAGGCGGTGGGCAACGGCGAGTCGACGCCATACAGCCCCATAAAGGTGGTGCGTACGGTGGGTGGCGCGTCTGGATGTTCCGCATCCGTTTCCAGCGCTTTCAACTCGCTGACCGGGAACCCCATGCCGGGCCACGGACGAAAACGTACCGGGTCGTCCGCCGGGTTGGCGGTGCTGCCGAGCGGTGGCGTGCCGGGTTGTTCCAGCAACTGGCAGAAACGGTAGAAGTTAATCCGTCCGATGTCCCGCTCCAGCCTGGCGGTCAGCCGGGGATGCGGCGGGTGTGATTCTCTTCCCATTCCAGGCGCTCTCCTGTCGGTTGCAGTATCAGGGTCAGACGATTAAACAGGTGAATGTCGGTATACAGCGCAAAGAAACGGCTAAGCATTTCACCGAACAGGCAGATATCCCCGGTACCGGCAAAGCCGTTGCTGTCGAGGGTGATTTCGATATGCACCCCGCGCAACAGATAGCCACGTTCAAAGCGCTCAATCTCACTGTGCTTCACCTCGACGATAGCCTCCAGCCGACGGCGGTTCATTTCGCTTTCCGTCCAGTCGTACAGGGCCAGCGTGCCGCGCAATACGTCGGCACTGTCCATCATCCACAGGAAGCTGCTGCCCAGATGGCTCAGCACCCGCCAGTGGAAACGGTCACGGTTCGGTGGGTAACAGGGCATCGTCGGCGCAGACAGGTTACGTATCCGCACATTGGCCCCCGTGGATTTCACTGCGGTGTCCAGCACGGTGCTTTGCAGCGATTTGCGCGGCAGTTGCCCGTTGGTACCGGTCAGGCTCAGAGACAGGTTTTCATTCTCCGGCACCAGGTGGTTATCAAACGCCTCGCCGCCCAATATCAGCCAGGTATCGTGCAAGCCCGACGGCCCGCGCTTGACGCGCGTATGGTAGTAATATTCCGGTGCGTCGTGGCGTAACATGCCGCCCTTGTGGCGGAAACTGGTGAACGGCACATACACCTGGTGACCGGAGTGCTTGGAGGAAATCACCGCGTCCACCGAGTAAATCTCGGTATAACCGTCCTGCACGCGCATCGGGCGCAGCAGGTATTCGGTTTGTAACGAGGAGAGTGACAGCGGGTCTGACTCCAGCGGGAACAGGTTTATGACCGGCACACAGTGCAGGCGCAGGTGTTTTTCCGAGAACGAGAAGTCATGCTCCCAGCGTTTATCCAACACCACATCGATTTCAAACCAGGCCAGCTCTGCCGGTAGCTCCACGGAGTCCAACCCGGTCAGCGCGACAAACATGAATTTCTCGCGGAAGGTGAAATACTCCAACAGCAACTGATAACCGCTGAAGGCGCTGTCACCTTTCGGCCACAGGGTATCGTTCTCGCTAAAGCCCTGCGGGGCAAAGAACGCATCCAGCGGCTGACGGTCAGCCTGGCCCGGCAGACGTATCCACAGCTTGGCCGTATTGAGGGTGAAGGCTTCGTGCAAGGCGCAGGCCAGTGGCGCATCGGCATCGAAATAGAGCGGCAGATGGCGCAGACTGATGCTGCTCCAGTCGGCCAGTTCACCGCAGTGAAAGCGCAGGCGGATCACCGAGCGGCCATCCGGTTCGGTATCCAGCACCGCGCGGTTCAGGGTGAGTGGTAGCAGTTCAATATCCTGCGTGGTGGTATAGCGGCAGCGCGTCGCCCGCTCCCCGATAGGGCGGGACAACACTTCAAAGCCTTTGTTGACCACCATGCGCTCTTTCATGCCCTGCCATTCTGGGGTGAACTCCACAATCGACAGGGAAGGAATGGTGCGCAGGTAGTGTGGCCACAGCAGGCTGACCAGCCCTTCGGTCAGTTCCGGCAGGTCGTCATCAAGTTTTTCCCGCAGGCGCCCCATCAGGAAGGCGAAGCCTTCAAACAGGCGTTCCACATAAGGATCACGGGCCCCGGCCTTATCCAGATTCAATCCGGCAGCCCGGTCGGGATGCGCGCGGGCAAATTCTTCGCCCGCCTCGCGCAGGTAACGCATTTCGGCGTCAAAATAACGCAGGGTTAAGTCGTCCATAGCTCTCTTGTTTGTTATGCCAATAGCGCAGAGGGAAACATCAGAAAACCGTGTTCCCGCTCCCCACAAGGGGAAAACGGGGCGGTGTTGTCGGGCGAGACACCACGTGCGGTTTTCCGGCCCTGAAGCGAACCCTTATCTTTCATAGGTTCTCGTCGTTATCGACGGGATCAAATTTGCCTGACACGGGCAACTGCTTTTGCTGTGCTGTGTGCCAGCAAATTTGCGCCCTACCACCGAATCCGCCGGGATGTGCCCGACAATCACATACATGCCAGGGAACTTACCACAGGTGACACGGTCCTGTTCACGGGCAATCGCTTTTCCCATCAGGGTGTGGGTGGGATCGCCTTCAGTGATAACGCCACCGCAGGTGGTTTTATCCTGTATCACTAGGTAATAGCCTTTTGCCATGAGAGTGTCCTCTATTTCATGTTATGCGCCCGGTACGGCGGCGTAGGCAGGAACACCGGTGCCCTGCCTATGGTAAAAGTGACTCAGGGCTTGTCACACTGGCGCTTTACATCACCGTCATCGTTTCTCTGGAACGTGATCCGGAGCGCTATCCTCCTGCACAAACTCATCATCAGGGGTATGCGCAGCCGGTTCCGGGGTATTCTGTATCTGGAAAATCTGCGTTGGCAGCGTGAAGTTACGCAACTGCAGCAACGTCAGCGGGCCTTTACCCAACTCGGTGCGCAATATCCATTGCAACGGCGCGTTGTCCGGTGTGGTAAACGTCAGTTGATAGCGCCCTTCATCCAGTTTTTGCTGCTTCGCCTGTTCAAGCCAACGAATGAGGCCCCAGGTGCCCTGATAGTCACCGTACAAACGGGCACCCGCATCAACGCTGGTCCAGGTCAGCATGGCACCCGGCTTATAGGTATCCCCCGGCCAGCGGAAACTTTGCCAGCTTTCCATCTGATTGAAGTAATGGAGCTTCTGCCCGTCAATCGACAGGTTGGTTTCCACCACATCCGGTACCGGACGGGCCAGCAGCTCAAACCGCAACCCCTGACTGCCGTCGGTGAACAGGATGTCGGAAATCTGGCTCAGCTGATTAATGGCCGCCAGGAAGTCAGGGTTAAAGGTCAGCCCCTGACTGTTTACCTTGTCCGGTACCCAGCGGGTGCCTTCCTTGTGCAGCACCCCACCCAGTTCACTGGTCAGGAAACTGTCGATGCGCCCGCTGTCTTTGCGGATGAAATCGGCCAGCATTGGCAGTGAGGCATCGCTTTTGCTCGCGGCAAACGGGTAACGCCCGTCAAAGGCCGACTTCCAGTTCACCACAATGGCATTTTTCCACTGGTCGTTCAGGCTGGCTGACGACGGCTGCAACACCGTTTCCCAGGCCTGGGTCAGCGGCTGAACAAACATCGTTTGGCCAAAGCCACTCCATTCCTCTCCCAGGCTGGCGGCAATCAGGCTGGCATACTCCTGGGTATCGGTCAGGTTCACGTTTTTGCCCTGGAACACCGTCTGTGCCAGCACCTGTATCATCTCCTGCGGGTCGGCCGCGCTGGCGACCTGCTGAAGTTTCAGGCGCACGCGGGTAACACGAGTGAGTAAGGTCTGCAGGCTGAGTGAGCTGTCGGACGACATCATGGTCTGGGTATTGCCTTTGCCCATCAGGGCCAGCAACGGACCAAAGGTCTCATCCAGCGGGCCCACCGGTCCGCTGGCCTGTTGGTCTATCGCCGGTTCGGCGTCTTTCTTTATCAGGGCCTTGGCCGACTTCACCAGTGAGTCGGACAGCGCTTCGGTCTGCTGCCCGGTTTGCCCCTGCCAGGCCACGGTGTTCATCAGCGCTATCAGCGGCGACTGGCGGACATCGCTCATCAAGGTGAGTTGGTCAATCACATCGGAGAGGTTTTTCGCCTCATTCCAACGCAGGCTGTTGAGAAAACTCAGCCAGGCACCGGCAAAGTCGGTGAAGTAACGCTCGGTCAGACGCTTTTTCAATGCTTCCGGTGAAATATCATCAGAGATAGAACGGCGGTTGTCACTGAGCACCCAGTCAATCTCTTCACGCCGGGAGGTGACCGCGTTGTCTATCGCCCGCTGGATTTGCTCTTCCCACGCCTTGCGGGTGAACATCCCTGGGATGGTTTCGTCAGTGTGGAACAGACGCTGCGCATCCGTATCGCCCGTCATCTCGGTCAAGGTCATGTCGGCATAATTGCGGCGCACCGACAACAGTATGTTTTCATAGAGTGTGCTTTCGGCATTACGTTGGCCTATTTCACCCAGCAGCACCTGCCGGGTCTGTGACACCAGGGACTTGTCCGGTACGATTTTCCAGCTCGGCTGGGTGGGTAGGCTGTGGGCATAAAACTGCCACAGGTCTGGTGCCAGGCTCTGCCACAACCCTGGAGAGATGCCCTGATGCACTGGCGCGGTGGTTTTCATCACCTGGGCGAAAAACGCCGCATCGACTTTTTCCGGCCGCGCCATCATCAGGTACGCCTTCAACTGGTCATAACCGGATTTGGCCAGTGCGGTCCGTTTCGGGCTATTGGCGGGCAGGTTAGCCAATACGCCGAGTTGTTGTTGCAGACTGTCTGCAGCGGCATCGCGAATTAAACGGTTATTGGCCTTGCCGTACCACGGCAGCAGGGTATCAAGCAGTTGCGCATTATGATCCATGCCGAAGCGCTGATACCAAGGGGAACCTTCTGCTGCACGCACCTGCAGGCGTCCGATCTGGTTACGCAATGCCTGCAAGGCGATCAGTTGTTCATCGGACACCGGCTGCGGTTTCGCCAGACGCTGCACCTGTTCAGCCGCAGAGAGCATCTGCTGACGGTTGACGGCAAACGACGCCACGCTGCCCGCCCCCCACAAGACCATCAGAGCAAGCAGGCCGTAGCACAGGGTTTGCTGCCACGGCAGGCCGACGCGACGGCCGCGGGCGGAACGGCAATCGTCCAGTACCCCTTGCCAACTGGCCGGGGCGGTCCAGGTTTTTTCATGCACGCCCGCAGAAGCGTTTGTGGATACCTCTGGCAGGCTGAACATCAGCCCGCGCAACGGAATGCGAGCGACATAGTCGGCAAACCACGGCGTGAGTACCTGCCGCCAGCGTGCGGCCTCGCTGGCACCCAGAGACTGTGCCAGACGCAACAGGAAATCATGCGGCTGTTGAGCCAGCACCTGCTGCATGCCTTGTTCGCGCAATTGGGGGATTAACGACCGCAGTTGACGTTCAATGGCGTCCGGCGTCGCATGGGCGGCAAAGACCGCGCCGACCGGCTGCGTCACCCGTTCATCCTGTGGCCAATGGCTTTCACACACCTGCCACAGATAGACCGGTGGCTGATAACGCAACGCTTCGCCGGATTTTTCCAGCGTGCGCAGCCCGTCATCCATCCACGAGGATACCCGGCTCTGCGCCTGAGTCACGGCCCAGACCACGCCGTCCAGCGGGCGGCTGCGGCGCAGTTTTCGCCATGCCGCCAGGCGTGACGCGTCATTCTGTGAATGCAGGCTGCCACCGTGCAGCAAGACGGTACGCTGACCTTCCAGCCAACCTTGCTCAGCCAGTGTGGGGGCCAGGGCGGCGATTTGTTCAGGTTCGCCTACCACCATCAGCAGCCGCACTTTATAACGCCAGAACAGGCCGTAGCGGCGACGCAGGCGTTTTTTTAGCTGAACCGAGGACGCTTGAGAGGTGTCTGGTGTTTTATCCGTTTTCACAGGTGCAGGGGCGTCGTCACCCTGAGAGTATTGACGAACCTCGTCAAAATGCTTTTTACCGGACAGGCGGGTACCGATAAATGACAGCAGGGCGCACAGGGCAATTGCACCGGTTCCCACCATCAACCCGGTGAGCCAACGGTCACGCTGTGGTGTTCCCTGAATCAACCCTATCCGATCCGGGTGCTGCCAGACCAGCCAGCACAACACGATGCCAGCCAGTAAAAACAGCAGGGTCATTATCCAGAACCAGGCTTCTGGCTTTTTAATCGGTAAGGCTATGCGCTTCACGCTGTATTCTCCTTGTGAGAAGCGATGGGGGCGACGACGGTACACCAGACAGTCTCACTGCCTTGTTCGCCACTGATGATCATATGCGGTGCAGGGGACTGGCCGATCGCTTGTGCAGCAGCGGCGATCGCCAGCCAGGGCCCCGCACGGCCTGGGTCGCCCAGAAATTCGTCAAAATTATGTACGTTCGAACCCGCCGAAATAAGGGCGAGCGGTGCCTTGCCCTGAACGGTGATCACACTGCGGTAAGCTTCGCTGTCTGCCGACAATCCCGCTAACCAAAGGTGCTGCACCTCATCGGTGAGTAACGGCACCCAGTCGGCGGCCTGCAAAACCCCTGACTGCAATGATGCCTGTTGTGGAGGGCTACGTTCAGGCCGGTGCAGCAACGCCATGGCCGGGAGGTTTTTTTGCGTCAGGCGGTTACCGAGCAGTAATCCGACAAGAGCTTCACCGGTCATCTCAGATTCTTCAGGTGCGATTTGCAGGGCAATGACCAGCAGTAGCGCATTGTCTTTAATACGGTGATCGAGCCAGTGGTCAATCGCGGCCAATCCTCGCCCTTGTGCAAAAAGGGTAGGTTGCGGTAATGCACTCTCTTGCCAAGCCTGCTGCCACAGTTCCCGTATCCACGACTCAGAAAGCGAGGAACTGGACTCCAGTAAAAGGGTAATGGGGTTATCTGGAGGAAGATGGGATAACGCCCCAGAGAGCTTTTCCAGAAGAGCTGAAAATGCGGCCAAGACTTGCGCATCCGGTGACAGCTCTTGTGTAATTGGCAACCGGCTGTGTCGGATACTGATCCCACCATTCCAGGAGGCCTGAGGAATGATTTCATTTTCATTGCGCAGCAATGCGTCAGCGATTGAGGTAAATTGCAGGTCAGCAGCATGTGCCGTACTGCATTCTGCCGCCAGGATTTGCAGTGCTCGACGCCCGCGACGGACTTCCTGCAAAATAACCTGCTCGCGCCGTTGATCCCAAGCATTGGCATGGATCTGCTGCATCATGTAGACGGCCAGACGAAAGCCCATAAGCACCGTCCAGACAACCACGGGGATACCGATGGCAAACCACCAGAAGGTGGTCTCACCCACCAGTTTCCCCAGAAAACGCATGAGTAATATTCCGGCCGCAATAAAACCCAGCAGTGTACCGAACCAGCGTAATGGCTTGGGTGGCGACGGACGTAATGCTGGGCCGGGTATGGTGTTTAATTTTACAGGCATCGGAGAAACTCAATTAGGGTTCTACAAGGGCTTAACGACGAATGGCCTAAAATATATCGTGGTTTTTCAATGTATCATACTTCATCCGGCGCAGTGGTCGATTCCTTGTCCAAAGCTTGTGACCAACGGACGGTTCTAAAGGGCGTCCAACTCCAGGGAACGTCTGTCAGTAGCGGTGTAGTCGGTACGGGTTTTGCCTGCATATAGTGACAGCAATGGCTCCATAGGCCGTAGGCGTCATAAATACTGCCCACGGTCCAGGTCAGCACGAATCGATCCACCACTTCGTAAGTACCCGGTTTGCAGACGGCGCAATAGACGCGGTGCCCCCAGTCGGCATGCCCGGCCATCAGCACCCGCTCAGCGTGAATATCTGCCCAGTCAAACACCTTAATTACAGGGTACCAGCGTTTCCAAGGCCACATACTGGTCTGATATTCATATACGTAAACTTTCTGGCGTTTGCGGTTAAAACGTACTGGAGCACCACGAGGTTCAAATAGAACTGACTTGAGGCAATAAATCAGAAACGAAGAAAAAATAAAAATAGCCACTAGACACATAAATAATAATGAAGGGATAAAAATAACCCCAGGCTCGAAAGTAAAGGCGATAGCCATGACCAACGGTATTATTAGTATGAGTGCAAAAAACCATATCCCCCACCATCCATGATTTACATAGCGTGGAATCTCCATCCAGATATCATTAATCTTATTCACCCGGATAAGCTGCGGAGGATAACGCTGATCCTCTGCCAAATCTGGCAAATCCTCACTCCAGTTCTTGACCGGAGGAATTAGCCGGGGAAGTATCTGCTGAAGCTGTTCCCGTTGAAGTTGCTTCTGTTGGCGTCGCTTAAGCTTGCCCATGTTCTTCAGCCCTGCTCTGCGCTGAGCTTTAAACCCAGTGTAATATCTGGATCTGTTTTATCCGGCCAGTAGTTTGCCTTCAAGGTGACTTTAGGTGTGCGGTCCCGCTCTGCCCAGATGCTGACCACCAGATTCAGAATTTTCAGCCCCGTATCTTTTCCTTTGTCATCCTTCACATCATCGGTCTGCCATAGATATTTATAATAACCCTCAGGCCCTGCGTGCTGGTCATGATTGTTAAGTCCGGGAGCGTTATGTGATTGGGAAAACAATACCGCACCATCACTGTCACGGGTTAAAGATATTGACCGCCCACTAGTTGCCTCACTCCATCCTGGCATACTTACCCTGAAATCTACCCGACGATAAGCAACGGACTGAATAGTTGGGTTACCGGTGAGAATGTCAAGCCGGGAGGCAAAGGCCACATCCGCTACCATACCACTGACCACTGCGCGGTACTCTACCACCGCCTCAGCCAAGTCAGACGGGCTGTTGGCGCGCCAGATCGAGGAACTGTTAATGCTCTCATTTGTTATACCAAAACAAGTGCGTCGCAGCCAAAGCTCAAACGCCGTGCTTCTGAGTCCAGCAGCCTCATAGGCCAGTATTAACCCCATCAGAATAAGTATCGCTGCCCATCCTGCTGGTCCCAATCCCAAAAGCCCTGTTTGGCTGGTTAAGGCGAAAACTCCACGATACCCAAAGATAATGCTGATAACTCCGCCAGTAGCCATCGATATTCCCGCGGAGCCATAAGCGAGAGTAGCGCCTGTATTTCCAGTTTTATAAGCCTCCGAAGCATGCATTCCGTTTCGAATGCCATCCACCATCCCAGCGATTCCCCCAAGCACTGCTCCGAACCTGACCAGTCCGGGTACTTGTTGCTTCGCTGTCAGGGTTATCCAGTTCTGCTTCACCGCCAGCTTGGATGCGAACCCGGCAATTTCAGCCATCCCCTCCACCACCAGCAAGCGGTTAATAGCATAGTCTGCAGTGGCATCCACATCGGTGCCCACGGAGTATTTCAAACCGTCCGCTTTAGCATTCCAGTCTGCTAACTGTAAGGCCATTAACCCCGCCCCCAGTATCAGACCGGCACCGTCGCCACTGATAAGACGCCGACCACGCTCATTCCATTCCGCCATCTGCGCATAGCTTGCCTTCAGGACAGGCCCTTTGATGCCTTTGCCCTGGAGCGACAAATCAGAGATAAACAAGTCATCAAGATCGTTCACCATCGCCGGATTGCCGAAAGGCTTTTTAGTGACCTTGATGTTCGGCACTGCTTTTTGTAACTGCTCAAGCGTACCCGGTACGCTGAGCTGCAATTTGATCGGAGCGTCCAGTCCTTTGCCGCGCATCCCCATAATCTCATCCACCACCGCTGCGCTGCCGCCTCTGAGGCCGGAATTTTCAAAGGAAGCATTATTTTTGGCCAGGGACTGGCGGAGTTTGGCGTTATCTCTAAGTTTTCTCTTTAATTTCCGAAACGTCGTTTGATATTCCAGCACCACGGTGGACTCACCGACCGTCAGCATGGCACCTTGCATCATCGCCATGTAACTTTTACGTGTCGATGGGCTCACTGTTTTGCCCAACTGGCTCACCGAGCCGGTCACTGCCAGTATCCGGCTCGCCCAGCCTTGCTGGATGGCAGTATTTTTCAGGTAGTTACCAAATTCATCAGAGGTTCCCGCCGTTTTGAGGTTACCGAAGACGTTGCCACCACTGAAAACGGTCTCCAACAGGGAGGTTTTCATCCCCGTAAAGCCCAGATAGGCAGGAGAGTCGGCCTTTTGTAGCCACAAGGCCCAAATATCCTTTGTTTCCTTGCCCATTGCCCCACCCTGAACACAAGCCGCGAGCGTTAACATCTGTGCTGCCCAGCTTGCCGCACTGCTGGCAGGAGCGTAATCATAGGTCATGATATTTAGCCAGAGCTGAACCTTGTACCAAGCGGCCAGATCCTTATCAATAGCCTTAAGCTGCCTGTCCGGAGTGGTAAAACGTTGCTCAAATTCCGCGGCAAAAGCGGCCCGGGCCGGTTCATTATAACTTTTCAACAGGCGCGCGTACCGTTCAGTGAAGGTCTGCTCAGCCACCTTTTCTGCGGGAACATACTTAGGAATTAAGCTCACTATTAGGCCCGCCCCCCCCATGAGAGCCGCTATTGAAGGGCCGCGCATCTTGTACTGGGCAGAGCTCTCTTTCGCTATATCTTTTTTTATTCTGTCGAGATACTGGGTAATGGCCTCTGAAATCATATGCTTGTGGAAGACTTCAGGTTGCTCAATATAAGCTTGGCGGGCTTCCGCTATCTGCATACGTCCAATATTCAGTTCCTGAACTACGCCAACCGGATCGTCCACAGCAACAGCCATCACTGTGCACTGATATCTCAGCCCGAGTTGGGAAACATAACTGCTCATGGCGTTTTGTCTTTTTTTCTCCAGGCGAGGATAAAAACCGTGCGCCCCGCCGGTTCTCTCGTCGCCTACCTTCGCGATATTGGTAAAGAGGTTGGTTGCAAACTCGGCCACGCTGGATTTTAGGGCTGATAGTGAAGAGTCCAGTGGAATGCAGACCCCGCTATCCCCAGATATTTGCTTGTTCGACAGGGTGATCTTGGTAAAACGTGTTGCAGGGCGCTTGCCGCTTTTATACTCCGCCAGAACGTCTTTACTCCACGGATCACTGCTGAACGCCAACCACGCCTGATGATATTTTTCGTCGTCAATGTTGATAAAGCTGGCGGCGAGATCGTGCCCCTGCGTCAGACAGCATTGGCTTAGCGGCTGAACGGTGTTACCTTCCGGCATCACCAACGGGTTGAACTGGCGCAGATAACCTTCCGCTGTGACCTCGTAGCCCTGCCACACAGTTTTATCCAGCAGTACATACAGATACCCCATACGCAGGGTACGCAGGACGTACTTGAACTCCCCCCCGGTAAGCTCCGCATCCTGTTTAGGAACGGCAGGTTTCCAGTTGGAATTCAGCAGCGCTTTCGGCACCGCCGCCACGCGTAGCGGAAATATTGGCAAACCACTGCGCTGGCAGGCTTTGCAGTCGGATGGTGTGCATGCCGCTTGCTGGCTGGCCGCGGCGTTTTGCATGATCTGATTTTTAAGCCCCATGGATATGTATTCCCTTATCGCCACTCTGCGGCGGTGTGTTTTCCAGTTCCTGTAAGACGGCGTCCGGTAACGTTTTTAAAAGCTGCGTGAAACGCTGAGCCGGATCGGCAATCGCCTGCTGTAACAAGCTCCTGACGGCGGGATGTTGTTCGATATCCACAGACAGCGTCAAGCGGTTCAATGCCAGAAAATAGCGATCTTCAAGATCGGTAAGCCCGGTTTTGGCGGTTTCCTGCCAGGCATTTGCCGCCTGCATAGCCGCATCACTAGGCAATGCAGGATTAACCTGTTGCCAGGCAAACAGGAGTTGCCAGATAGGCCGGATTTCCTGCTGGGCTCTTTCAACACCCCAATTCAAACTCCAGCGTGCTTCACTGGCTTTTCCAGCCTGACAGGCGATATCGCCTGAAGTCTTCACATACATCCACTGACTTACTGGCCAGACAGTGCCTGCCAGTTGCTCTTGTAAGCTCATGGCCTGCAACAGTTCAAAGCGCAAGGGTTCAAACAACGGAATAAAACTGTGCTCTGTCAGTTGATTGCACTGCTCAGCAAGAGCAGTTGCCAGTTGCCCTAGAGGCAGCGTGCTGCATAACCAGGCACACAGGTAACGTTTTTCATGTAACACTTCACTGCGGGCGTATTCTTCCGTGCCTGCAAGCCACGAAAAATCACAATGCTCACCCGGTGAAGCCAGCAAAACGAGCTGTGGACAATGCTGGGGGGAATACGCCAGATCGCGGCGCAACACCGGAAAGACGGCACGCTCACCCAGCACGCTGCGCAAGGTAGGCAAGTACAGAGGGTTGATATCCGCAACGGTTTTCAGTGGATCCAGCAATAAATAGCGGTACTCACCCTGTTGCTTTTCCAACATCTTTATCAGGGTATCCTCCTGAGAGCTCTGCATTTCCATAATATTTCCATCAAATACATTGAAATTCATTCAAATTACAGATAAGCGGTAAATACTGCCATCGATTGAAGAGCTGGCAGTATAAAATGGCAAATGAAATATCCCCGTTATACTCATCACACTTCAAGTTGCTTTGGTATTGGCTCGCCTTCCACTTGCCGTTGCGGAGCCGTGGTGGATTCCTGTTCCATCGCCGCTGGCCAGCGGTCCGCCTTGCGGGGGATCCAGTTATCTGGGCGGCCTGGATATTCCGGCTCCTGCGACACGGGTTCATGTTTCATATAGAGGCACAAATAACTCCACAACTGGTGCAAATGCCCTATATATCCACCATTGATCGGAAAACGTTTAATCACCTTGTTGGTGCCAGGCGTACAAATGGAAAAATGTAGCTGACAGCCGTAAGCATAAGCACTGCGGGAAAAACTGACTTCACCTTGTACATCAGCCCAGTCGAAAACGTGGATCTTGGTGGGCCATTTACCCAAAGGGTTCCATGCTCTCCTTTTATATTCAAAAATATAGATTTTTTGCCGTTTACGATTAAAACGAACCGGTTGATCACGGGGTTCATAAAAATAAACCCTGATAAAATAAATTACATATGCAAAAGCAATAAACTCCCCAATAACAAGCATATTAATCGTAACTAAATCAGAGTCATAAAATGGTAAAAAGGAACAAAAATAACTAATCATAATAAACAGCATAATAATAATCATAAAAATCATACTCCCCCAAGCCATTGGGCTGTAACGGGGAATTTCTAGCCAGATATCATTTAAATAATTTCGACATTGCAAGAGAGGAGGAGCTAATTGTGGCTGACTATTTTCTGGCATATCCTCGTACCAGAATTTAACGGGTGGAACCAGCTTGGGCTCGCGGTTTTCATCCAATACTACGAATGGCTGGGGTGACATCAAACTCTCCTGATTTTGTTTTCTGGATGGTGACCTTATTTGCCTGATAGCGTCAGGTGGGTAAACCTCCCATCATTCGAGTAAGGGTGCGCCTGCCAACTGCCGTTGCGGGGCCGTGGTGGATTCCTGCTCCATCGCCGCAGGCCAACGGTCCGCCTTGCGGGGGCTCCAGTTATCTGGGCGGCCTGGATATTCCGGCTCCTGCGATACGGGTTCATGTTTCATATATAAGCACAGGTAACTCCACAACTGGTGAAACTGCTCTGGAGAACCACCGCTGATCTTAAAACGCTCAATCACGTTATAGGTGCCGGGTTGGCAAACGGAGAAAAACAGTTGAAACCCGCCGCTGTAATGATCGCTGGAAAAACGGACTTCACCATGCACATCGGCCCAGTTAAACACACGGATC
>NZ_JBXUGP010000037.1:0-36725 GCF_057180605.1 Serratia sp. HNCC26DJ206 | reverse complement strand
AGACACCCGGAAAACCGGGTGTCTGGATACTTAGCTGATGACGTGGAACCGCTAGCGGATCCGCAGTCTTCACTTATTTAGCGGCTGGAGCAGCGGCTTTTTTGCTGTTTTTGTGGTGTTTTTTAGCAGCCTGGGCTTTTTGCTCTGGGGCTTTTTTGCTGTGTTTCTTCGCTTTAGCAGCCTGAGCTTTCTGCTCTACAGGGGCTTTTTTGTCAGCTTTGTGGTGCTTTTTAGCAGCCTGAGCTTTTTGCTCTGGGGCTTTCTTGCTGTGTTTCTTGGCTTTAGCGGCCTGAGCTTTCTGCTCTGGGGCTTTGGTGGTGGCTTTCTTGTGCTCTTTCTTATGATGAGTGGCTTTTTCAGCGTGAGCCGGAGCAGCCATGGTATCAGTTGCCGCTGGGGTAGCCGCCGGTGCTGCAGTATCAGCAGCGAAAGCAATTGAAGACAGACCCATAGTGGCAGCAACGATCAGCGCTAATACTTTTTTCATTTTTAAATCCTCAGAGAGTGTTTTTCGGTAAGCCCGGTTGGGCCGTTGAACAGATAATAAAGGAATCAATTCAGTACTTCCGTGAGTGATTGGTTTCGCCGAGTAACCAAATGTACAAAGCTGATGAACTCTGTACATCAAGGGTGCTCAGTTCAATGATCCCGAATTGCTGCCAACTGCTGAAGATGGCCGATAACATGCCGAGATATCGCGATCTCCCCCTACTCAGCTATATCGATTAAAAAATGGTCTACACTTAGAGGATATATTCAACAACGGAGAGTCTAATGTTCAAGAAAGCTGAAAAAGTAGAACGAGGCATCGATCAGGACCTCGCCCTGCTGGCCGACACGCTTGACGAGGTATTACGCGATTCCGCTAGCAAAACCAAAGAGGAACTGAGAGAGCTGCACAACAAGGCAAAAGGCGTTTTACGCGATGCCCGTGCACGTTTCAACGATTCCAGCAGCCTGACACAGCATGCACGTGACGTGGCAGACCATGCCAATAGCTATGTTCGTGACAAACCCTGGCAGGGTGTCGGTATTGGTGCCACCGTTGGCATCGTCATCGGCCTCCTGCTCGCCCGACGTTAAACACCCCTGTAGCTAAAAAGATGAAACTGATGTGCGTCTGGCCCACGGGAAACCGTGGGCCGTTTAGTTTTAGTTAGGCTGTGTCCCTTAATTGACCGTGATGCCGTCGCAACCCCAAAAGCCCGTCAGCAAGGCGGAGGGTGAAGGGCATAGTGGGCCTATGTTCAAGCCCGACAACGCCGGTGACGGGCTTTTGGGGCGCGACCCTGTGGGCTGGGGCCATTTGAGCGCGCTGCTGCGTTGTTCACCGCTGATTTGGTCCACCAAACTTCGCGGTTCACGCCTTGCCCCGCGCTCAAATGACCGCCAGCGGCACGCACGTGCAATTAAGGGACACAGCCTAATACCCCAATTCTCTCTGGCTGCGGCTCGCCAACACAAGTGCCGTGTCGATATCGGGAATATAGCGATAAAGCGCCACATAGCCTCTGGTTTGATAACCTATCACCAGCTCACGCATTCCTTTATTTATCGACTTGCCGATCAGAGGGTTATGTTCCAGGACGGAAATGGCCTGAATTATCTCCTGGATCCTCAAGGGAGAATTTGCAACATCATAGCGAGACAGGTGTTCAAGAATACGCTCAATGTCATCCATGACCTTCGGTGCCAGTTTGATCGCGGTCATTTAGCGCCCCAGCTTTCTCGCCACTGGCTTAGCTGCACTCTGGTTACCGGCCATATGTTCTTCCAGATAACCACGCATTTCAGACCAGGAGATCGTTTCACCGCTGGCCACAATATCGGCGTATCTTGCTTCTGCTTCGTCTTCAAAACTGCCTTGCAGCTCTTCGCGCGTGGCTTTTTCTGCAATAGCCTGCAAGATAAAACTGTGTGATGTTATGCCAGCATGTTCCGCCGCAATGGCCACTCTGGCCTTCAGTTCATCAGACATACGGATTGTGGTGGTAGACATAGAAACAGCCCTCAATCAGGAGCACGTAAATGTAGCTCAATTGTGCTACAGGCTATCTGATATCACAAGGCGTCCTCCCATAAAAGCCCCGCCGGGAGGCAGGGCAATCCACACCTCAGAAGAAATGCGACAACGCCAGCAGCGACAGCGAAACATTAATCGCGCCGCCGATACGGGTGGCGATCTGGGCGAAAGGCATCAGCGACATACGGTTACCCGCCGTCAGGATCGCTACATCCCCCGTACCGCCCTGCCCGCTCTGGCAGCAGGAAACGATGGCGACATCGATCGGGTGCATACCAATCCTCTTGCCGACAAAGAAACCGGTGCCCACCAGCGCACATATGGTCGACACAATCACGATCAGATTCTGCACGGTGAATGCATTAACCAGCTCCTGCCACGGCGTGATGGCAACCCCTACGGCAAACAGGATCGGATAGGTCACCGCAGTACGGAAAAATTTATACACCACCTGCGAGCCTTCCTGAATGCGCGGAGACACGCCGTGCGCCAGTTTCACCGCCACGGCGGCAAACAGCATGCCCACCGGCGCAGGCAGACCAATCAGCCGGTTCAGCAGCATCCCGACCATATACAGCAGGATCGCCAGCAGGGCCCCGCAGGCAATGGTGCTCACATCCACCATCTTGCCACTGGCCTGCTCGGCCACCGGCATCTCGCTATCCCCTTGTTTGCTCGGCATCAGGCTGCCTTCACCGGTCAGGTGCGGATAGCGTTTACCCATCTGGTTGAGCAACCCGGCGATCACAATAGCGGTCAGGCCACCCAGCATCACAATCGGTAAAATGCGCCCCAATGCCACACCCTGCTCCATGTGCAGAATGGCGGCATAGCCCATCGACAGCGGAATCGCTCCTTCCCCGACGCCACCGGCCATAATCGGCAGGATCAGGAAGAAGAAGATCTGGAACGGCTCCAGGCCCAGCGCCATGCCAACCCCCATCCCGACCAGCATCCCAACCACTTCACCGCACAGCATAGGGACGAAGATCCGCAGGAAACCCTGAATCAGCACCTGACGATTCATACTCATAATGCTGCCGACGATAATGCAGCAGATGTAGAGATAAAGAATATTGGTCGACTTATAGAATTTGGTGGTGGATTCCACCACCACATCCGGCAGCAGACCATAATGCACCAGCGCGGAAGGAATAAAGGTGGCACAAATGGCAGCCGCCCCCATTTTGCCCACCAGCGGCAGGCGTTTGCCGAACTCACCGCAGGCAAAACCAAAAAAGGCCAGCGTTGCCACCATCACCACAATATCACTGGGTAACTTACCTGCCAGGCAATCCAGTAAAATAAGCACCCCGGCCAGAATAAAGAACGGCAGCGGAATAATACCTATTTTGTAATTATCCAGAATGTGCCACCACTTTTCGCGCAGCGAAAGCGGGGGCGTTTTATCTTTGGTGACAAGGTAGGAATCATCGGTTGTGCTCATAGGCTGGCCTCTTATTAGTCTGTTTGGCCATCATAGAGAAACGCACGGATTAACCGCTGTGATTACGTTCAAAATAAGAAAGGTTTTTTAATGGTGGTTATGGTTTCTATGGTGTTAATAGACTTTATGTAAAATAATGCGTGGTGTTAATGGCGTTAATAATACTGCCAATTTAAACTTTACTGCTTTTATTACACGGCAGAATGTTTATACCCAAAATAATTCGAGTTGCTTGTAGGCGGCCAGTCCGAGAGTCGCCAGGAGCATAGATAACTATGTGACTGGTGCGAACGGACGCAGCCAACACCCAAGCAACTTGAAGTATGAAGGGTATATTAGTAAACACTATAAAGCTGCACAGGTAGTCACAACTTGATCAGGAGCAACATTACTTCACGGGATTCTCATGATAGGGTAATCACTCAAACGGACTTCAAGGCCAGCAGCAAACCATGCGGATAAAACTCTCTTTTCAGATCAAACTGTTTCTATGCCTGGTGGCCTTTTCCTCTCTGCTGTTAACGTTAATTGGTGCTTACACCTACTACCAACTGGATACCCAACTGCACCGCGATCTGGGGGCTCGTGCCCAGGTACAGGCGCGGGAAATTGCCCTGACCCCTACGCTGATTAGCATGGTAAAAAATAACGACACCGACGGCATTGCTACACTGATGAACAAAATCCGCGCCAGCAGCGATGCCAGCTATATTGTGATTGGTGATAATCACACCATGCACCTTTATCATTCCGAACACAGCAATTTGCTGGGCACGCCGATGGTCGGTGGTGATAATAAAGAGGTGCTGGAAGGAAAAAGTATTATTTCCATCCGCAAAGGGGGTATTGGGATTTCATTACGCAGCAAAGCACCAATTATGGATGAAAATAACCGGGTGATTGGTATTGTTTCAGTCGGCTATCTGAAATCACATATCGACAGTTTAAATGCCCACACTCTGACGAAAATTGTCGGTTCGATTATTCTGTTATTGTTCGCCTTGTTTATTTTCTCTTGGTTATTATCCAAAAACTTAAAGCGCCAGATGTTCTCGCTGGAACCCAAAGAAATTGCGCTGCTGGTACGCCAACAGAAAGCCCTGCTGGAAGCTATTTATGAAGGGGTGATCGCCGTTGATCCGCAACTGCGTATTATCACTATCAACCACGCCGCCCGCGAGTTGCTGGATCTGCACCAGCCTGCCAGCAGCCTGATGGGGCGTGAAATCAGTGAAGTGATCCAGTCGCAGCCAGATTTCTTTAACGCTAACCAGTTAGGGCAGGATACGCACGATGAAGTGTGCCGTTTCAACCATGTGCGGGTGATTGCCAGCCGGGTCAGGATCATGCAGGAAGAGGAATTGCAGGGCTGGGTGATCAGTTTCCGCGACAAAAATGACATCAATACCCTCAGCAGCCAGCTCAGCCAGGTGAAACGTTACGCCGATAATCTGCGCATCATGCGCCACGAACAGCTGAACTGGACCGCCACTCTGGCCGGTTTGCTGCATATGCAACGCTATGACGAAGCGATCCGCTACGTGGAAGCCCAATCCGAAGGCGCGCAGGAGATCCTCGATTTCGTTTCCCAACGCTTCAGCTCTGCCGCGCTGTGCGGCCTGCTCTTGGGCAAATACGCCGGCGCGCGCGAAAAAGGCATTGAATTGCGTTTCGATCCGGCCTGTCAGCTGCGCCAGATCCCGGCATCGCTCAACGAAACCGAACTGATGTCGATTATCGGCAACTTGCTGGATAACGCGGTCGATGCCACACTGCTTTGCGCTGCGCCGCACCATGCGGTAGAACTTTATATCAATGACAACAGCACTGAGCTGGTGATTGAAGTGGCAGATCAGGGTACCGGCATCACAGCACAAGTGCGTGATACGCTGTTTGAACAAGGCGTCACCACCAAAGTTAAAGGCGATCACGGTATTGGCTTGCATCTGGTGGCCAGCCACGTTGCGCAGGCGCACGGCAGTATAGAAGTGTCGGACAACGATCCGCGCGGCACCATTTTCTCTCTGTTTATCCCAAAGGCTTAAGCACCCGGACTCACCCTATGCAACATGAAACACTGGACGTTCTGATCGTGGAAGATGAGCCGCAGTTGGCCACACTGCATACCGAATTTGTCGAGAAAAACTTTAACCTGCGGGTGGTTGCCTACGCCGCTACCTTGGCAGAAGCCAGAGCTAAAGTTAACGCTCACCAACCACGCCTGATCCTGCTGGATAACTTTCTACCAGATGGCCAAGGGATCGCGCTAATGGAAGAACCGGCGGTGAAAAACCCGTCCTGTTCGGTAATCTTTATCACTGCGGCCAGCGATATGCACACCTGTAGCCAGGCGATCCGCAACGGCGCGTTCGACTACATTATCAAACCGGTGTCTTACAGTCGGCTACGTAATTCACTGGAGCGTTTTATTCAGTTTGCCCAGACGCAACGCACTTTCAAGGTGATCGACCAAAGCAATGTCGATGCCTTATACAACCTGCACGCCAAACAGTTTGCCAGCGAAACCGGTGCCAAAGGGATCGAGGCCAACACGCTGGAACTGGTAAAAGCGTTATTCATCAACCAACCGGATGTTGCACATGCGGTAGAAGACCTGGTTGAGCAGGTTGGCATCAGCAAAACCACCGCACGCCGCTACCTGGAGCACTGCGTTGCCACCCAGTTCGTGCGCGTAGAGATGCTGTACGGCAATATCGGCCATCCGCGGCGGTTGTATCGTAAGGTTTAAGTAGTAGTGATTAAGTTTTCAACTTGAAAACAAAACAATACAGGGGTACAATGTTTTCAAGTTGAAAACAATGTTGAGGGATTAACGTTGCATGTGATCAGCAGACAGCCGTTTAACGAGGCAGCCAGTCAATTTCCAAATAGCAGGCAAACGCTTTTTGATTTGATGAGGGTTTTAGAGAAACATAACTTCAGCAACCCGGACGAGATGAAAAAAGTGATCCAGTCTTTAGACAACTTTAAACATCGCAAAAAGTGGTGGGTCATTGATGTATCCGGTAATACATTGCGTCTTATTGCTTTCATTGATTTTGAAAAATATAAGATTTTTGTTAAGCACATTGTTACTCATGCCGAATACGACAGGTTAACCAAGTATTACAGGGAGCATAAAGAATGACTATTGCATCTCATAGCAGCAAAAATGGCATCGATGCGACAACTGCAGAACGTATGATCGCCACATTCGCCAACGCAGTGAAATGCATTCCACTCATGGCCGGTGGTAAAAGCGAAGCGGAATACAAAAAAGCCCTTGAACTGATTGAATATCTCATCGATAGAGACGATCTGGACAACCCGCTGTTTGAACCGTTAGCGGCAAAAATCGCTGAATATGAACAGCATGCCCCAGAGTTCGAGGATTTGCGCAACCATATGGCCGAGCTCTCCAGCGGTGTTACAGCTTTGCGCACTCTGATGGACCAATATGGGCTCAAGCCAGCAGATCTGGCAGATGAACTGGGATCCAAAAGTAATGTGAGCAACATTCTGAATGGCCGCCGTGCATTGACAGTTCAACATATAAAAGCGCTGGCTACGCGTTTTAATGTTCCTGCTGGTTTTTTTATTTAGCCATTTAATACCACTTACTTTACCCGGCTAGATTATTTAGCCGGGTAAATTTTTATACTCTAAATAATTCGAGTTGCAGGAAGGCGGCAAGCGAGTAAATCCCCAGGAGCATAGATAACTATGTGACTGGGGTGAACGAGCGCAGCCAACGCACATGCAGCTTGAGGTATGACGAGTATATATCTCAAAAAGTATAACGCAACCCCACGCGGATACGGTATTGCTCCGCATTATAATCCAGCCAGCGATCCAGCCATTGCAGTTCCAAATAAGGCATCCAATGGGTATCTATTTTATAGCTGAACTTGTTAGTAATTTCCCAATGGTGGCCTTTACCATTTTTACTGTGGAAATCATTGACCCGAATGAAATAATGGGGTTCGAAGGTATAATTAAGATCGTCAGTGAGTTTAAAATTCCAATAACTGGCAAATTCATGGGTATCATTACGTGCCGGTTGGCCGTTGAAATCGATGGCGTCATAGTTGCTGCGGTTATAACGATAGCGCACGGTCAGGTTAAATACTGGCAGGAATTTATAGTTGTTATCCAGATACAGCGCCCCGCCGGAACCGGCACTGTTTGAGTTAACCAGCCCACCGGAGGAGATAGTCCATTGATCCGTTGGGCGCAGCAGCGGATACCAGCCTTCCAGCTCGTTATAGCCGTGCTTTAACTGATCAAACTTCCCTATATTATAAGCATTGGTGGCCATCACCCCGGCACCGCCATCAAAGTTATAGCCCGCACGCAGAATAACCTCATTCAATTCCGAGGCGGTGTTGTAAGCTTCGCGCGTTTCCAGATAAGCGCGTCCGGCCTGAGCGCTGGCCGAGGCGATTAATGCCGTAATCAACAATAATGATTTAGCTTTATTCATCTTGATTCCCCAAATAGTCTGGATAAATGAGCGTAGAGAACCCGCCGCCATGCAATAGCGCATGGCGGTAGAGTGTTATTTTTAATAATTAAACTTCTTTGATGGCTTGCGTGTTAACCACCGGCTGAAAGGTTATTTCCTTACCGTGGTTACCTTTGCGCATATTGATGTCATTGACTATCTGCATAAATAGCTGCTCGTTTAACTTATAGAAAGCACCCATCATAATTGCAGCCCCCATCGCCAATAGGCAGGGATAAATAAAGATCAACTGACGCAAGCCTTCCAATACCGCAGGTGACTGCGCAATATTGGGGACGTAGCCAATTTGCGTCAGCATAATCCCCGGTAGTAACCCCGCCAGCGCGGCGGAAATCTTGCGCGAAAACGTATAGCCGGTGTAGACCGAACCTTCTGCCCGGATGCCGGTTTTCCATTCGCCATAATCGACGGTATCCGACACCAACGCCCAGTTAAGGCTGTTAACAAAGGCGGTACCAAAGAAGGCCATGCAGGAGAACGCCACAAAAGAGACCGAGCTGTTGCCCCAGCCGTAGTTAAGCAGGTCGCCCAGGCACCACAGCAGCAACCCGCCAAGGTAGACACGCTTCTTGCCAAAGCGTTTCACCGCCGCAGGCACCATCAACACACCAATCAGAATGCAGCCCATGCTGAAAAAACCCATGTAGGACAGCAAACGAATATCGTGCAGCACGTATTGCGTGTAATAAACCTGGATCGCCAGCTTGATGTTAAACGCCGCCAGCGTGCACAAGTTGGCAAGACACAGCACCAGCAGCGGCGGATTCTTGAAAATGCCGCAGAAGGATTTGAAGATCCCCGGTTTATGATGTTCCGGCACAATCTCGACATAGCGCTCTTTCACCCCGGCATGGCACCACCACATGCAAAATACCCCGCAGGTGGCAAACACCGTGGCCGCCACCAGATAGCCAATCTCTGGGCGGGCGGTAAACAGCGCCTGGATCGGCACAAACCCGACGGTGCACAGCAGCAGGCCAAGCGTGGCCCCGCCCTGCCGCCAGGCGGCCAGCTGCGCACGTTCATTCGGGTTTTTGGTGATCGCAGGCACCATCGCCCCATAGGCGCAGTTCATCAGGCTATAAAACAGACCGAACGACATAAACAGCACGGTGGCCAGTATGGTTTTGGCGTTCAGGCTGAAACCACTATTGAGGAAGTTGGCCACCGCCAGCAGAGCCACCGGTAGCGAGGCATAGAAGATAAAGGGCCGGAACTTGCCTTTAGCACCGATATTACGCCGCGAATCCAACAGCACGCCGGTCAGCATATCGGTGAAAGCGGTAAAGAATTTGGCAATCAGGAAGATTACCCCGCCGTAGATCGCGGGCAGCCCCAGAATATCGGTATAGAATTTCAGCAGATACAGCGTGCCAATGCACAGCATCAGGTTAGAACCGAAGTCCCCCATGCCGTAGGCCAGCTTTTCACGCAGCGGCAACCGCAGCGTGACGGGATCGTTGTAGGGTGAAGAGTTGGCCATATAACAGGTCCTTATTATTTTTATACCCTTCGTCTTTCAAGCTACAGCGTTGTTGGCTACACGCACTTGCCGCCTAGCTGTAACTTGAAATCCTGTGGGTATTGCACCCATTAATTACTGATAGCACTTATGTCTCTATCGAATTAGCAGGTTGCATCTGTTTACACTGCCGGGCTCATGTTGCGTTTTCGGGTTTCCAGCTCATCCACAATCTTGAGGTAGTTTTTCTCCGTCAGGTGGTAGAACAAGCCCATGGTCAATGCCGTCAGCACCGCCAATCCGCAAGGGTAGATAAAGATCAGTTGCCGCAGCCCTTCCAGCGTGCTGGCCCCTTGTTCCACGTTAGGCACATAGCCGATATAGGCCAGCATCACGCCGGGGAAGAACCCGGCCAGCCCTTGGGAAACCTTGCGGAAGAAGGTAAAGCCGGTATAGACGGTGCCTTCAGAACGCACGCCAGTTTTCCATTCGCCGTATTCCACGGTATCGGACACCAGCGCCCAGTTCAGGCTGTTAACGAAGGCGGTGCCAAAGAACGCCAGGCAGGAGAACAGCACAAACAGCGTGGAGGTGTTGCCCCACAGGTAGTTCATTGCATCGCCGAGGATCCACAGCGACAAACCGCCCAGATAGACGTTTTTCTTGCCAAAGCGCTTCACCACCGTCGGCACCAGCAACACGCCGAGCAGAATACAGCCCATGCTGAAGAAGCCCATGTAAGACAGCAGCGTGATGTCGTTAAGCACGTATTGGGTGTAGTAGATCTGAATCGCCAGCTTGATGTTGAACCCGGCCAGCGTGCACAGGTTGGCAACGCACAACACGAACAGCGGTTTATTGCCGGTGATGGCTTTAAAGGATTGCAGCAGGCCCGGCTTTGGCGCGCCCGGTTTTGGCAGCTCGACGTAGCGCTCTTTAACGCCGGAATAGCACCACCACATGCACAGCATGCCAGCAAACGCGAAGATCGCCGCCGCCACCAGATAACCCACCTGCGCCTGGCCTTCAAACAGCGACAGGATCGGCACAAACCCGACGGTACACAGCAGCAGGCCAACCGTCGCCCCGCCCTGCCGCCAGGCGGCCAGTTGCGCACGCTCCTGCGGGTTTTTGGTCATCGCGGGCACCATCGCGCCATAAGAGCAGTTCATCATGCTGAAGAACAGCCCGAACGCCATGAAGATCAGCGTGGCAATCACCGTTTTCGCCAGCACGTCGAACGACATCCCAACGCCGATAAAGTTAGCGACTACCAGCAGCGCCACCGGCATTGAGGCATACAGGATAAATGGCCGGAACTTGCCTTTGGGGCCGATATTGCGCCGGGAATCCAGCATCAGGCCGGTACTGATATCGGTAAAGGCGGTAAAGAAGCGGGAGATCAGGAAGATCAGCCCGCCCCACGCAGCCGGAATGCCCAACACATCGGTATAAAACTTCAGCAGGTACAGCGTACCCACGCACAACAATAGGTTAGAACCGACATCGCCCATACCGTAGGCAAACTTCTCGCGCAATGGCAGCGTCAGTTTGACCGGATCCTGGTTGACTTCACTCATGGTGATTCTCCTTGGAAAACACCCCATCCCGAGGTAGCCGCCATTGCCGCATGGGCCAATGGCGGCACAGTTTTTTATGCTTACAACGCCTTTAACGAGGCAAACAGCTCGGCCCACTCGCTGCTGGCGCGATAGAACACCGGCGGCTGGCCGATCGGTGCGGCTACCGTCACTTCGCACCCGCCGCTGTGCGGCTCGCCGGTCCACAGGTTGATCCAGCTGTCCTGCGGTAGATAGAGCGTCCAATCGCTGCGCCCTTCTTCATGCACCGGTGCCACCAGCAGGTCGCGGCCAAACAGGTATTGGTATTTCAGGCTGTAGGTATGCGCATCCTCTTCGTAATGCAGGAACAGTGGGCGCATCACCGGCAGGCCGGATTGCGCATTCAGCGCTACCGCCTGCTTGATGTACGGCTTCATGGCGCTGAATACCCGGCTCATACGGGCGAACTGGCGGATGGTTTCCACATCGTGATCGAACTGCCAGTTATCGTCCGGGCGGTTACCCTCGTGGGTACGCATCAGCGGCGTAAAGGCGCAGAATTCACACCAACGCATCAACAGCTCTTTGCTGCGCTTCATGTCGAACAAGGTGGTGTAACCGCCGATATCGCTGTGGTGCAGGCCGTGGCCGGTCATGGCCAACGACAGCGCCGCCGGGATCACCGAGGCCAAGCCGTCGTCCAGGCTCCAGTCAACGTTCTGATCCCCCGCCCACATCATCACCGAATATTTCTGGCTGCCGGTGTAGCCTGCACGCATAAAGAACAGGATCTCCCCCAGCTTGCCGCTTTCCACCAGCGCGTCGTAGTTGCACTTGGCCCACAGCGCAGGCCAGGCGTTATGCATAATTTCCGCATCCACGCCGTTATGCATCACGGTGTCGGTTGGCAGATATTCACCAAAGTCCGCCATCCAACCGTCGAGGCCGAACTCAATCAGGTTCTTTTTGATGACGTTTTTGAACCAGTCATAGGCCTCCGGCTTGGTAAGATCCACCACCCCGGCATAGAACTCACCGAATTCCACCTGATAGTCGTTACCGCTGTAATCTTTGGTCAGATAGCCCTGCTCGGCGGCTTCGGCATACAGCTCTTTTTCGATCGCCACATAAGGGTTGATGTAACCGAGGAAGCGCACGCCCTCTTTTTTCCACTGGGGAATACGCTTATCCAGTTCTGGATACAGCTCACTGTCCCAGCGCCAGTTCCACATCAGGCGTTTACCGAACGAGGTGATGCGGCGGCCTTCCCAGTCCTGCGCCCAGATACCGCTGACCTTAACGCCGTGTTCACGCATCAGATCCAGCTTCTGCTGGCAGACTTCTGTGCCGCCCTGAATACCGAGGATCACACCGTCGTACACCCAGTCCGGCAGCTCCGGCTGGCGGCCCAGCAGCGCGGTGAGTTTCTCCAGCAGACCGATGTAGCTGTTGGCGCAGTCAAAGCGCAGCACCGCCTGATCCTGCCAGATCGCCAGTTCGTGGAAATCAGGGGCAGAAAAATCAAAGTTCATGTAGCAGCTGTTTTCCACATGGCAGTAATACTTCTGGCTGCTGACAAAGGTCGGCTGCGGGAAGAACGTCCAGTAATAGTCGCCACCGGCATTCTCTTTGCAGTCCGCCTGCCAGGTGACGTAGCTCTGTTTGTTGCGACCCACGCCCTGCTCGCTGGTCCACAGTGGGAACGGCTTGCCGCGCAGATCAAAGTAGGAAAACTGCTCGCCGCAGCCGTAAACGTGATCGGCCTGCTGAGCCGCCAAACGCAGCCACATGCGGTTGTTGGTCTGGTCGCTGTTGTGCAGTTGCATTTCCAGCCGCCCTTGCGCATCGGTGGTGATGTGCAGCGTGCTATGCGCCACATCGCCACGGCTGAAACGGATGTTCCAGCCCTGCCCCTGCGGGGTGATGCTGACATCGGTCAGCGCCAGTTTTTCGCTGAGCTGATCTTTGATGCTGAAGTTGCCGCGGAACATATCGATATCCGCCTTGCCGCGCCCGATCCACAGGCAAGGGGCCTCCAGGGTATGGCGCAGCAGCACGCGCTGCTGAAAAGTCAGGGTGAAGCCGCCAGCCTGTTGCGTCAGTTCCAAGCCTTGCTGAGAAGTCATATTCAATTCTCCAAAAGGTTAAATACGGTATTTGCCTAAAACTCAGGTCAGTTCAATCACGTCCAGCCCCAGCAGATCGGCCACTTTGCGCAGCAGCGGACGATGTTCGCCGTACACCAGCGAGGTGTGATGCTCCATCCCGGCAGCGATCAAACGCTGACGATAGGTGTCGGCATCCACATCCAGCCGAGCGGTACCGGCGGTGCCGGAAAACGCCAGCGGGGCTTTGATCATCTCGCCACCGGCCAACATCAGGCGCAGCTTGCCTTCGCCCTGGGTAATGCGGCACAGCGTGATGCGCCCCGGCTTGAGGGCAAATTCAGACAGCAGCGGCAGCTTGCGGTTGGAGTGGATGGTGGCCTGCACCGGGCCATCGCGATCGGCCATTTCGATCGGCGCCTGGCCGCAGTGCCAGAACACCACACTGTTATCCTGCGGATCGATATCCACCAGATCGGTATTGAACGCCGCATTGCCGGACGCCCACTGCGCCATCAGCGAAGACAGCACGCCGAACATGTCGGCTTCGCAGCCGCAGGGCACTTTGTCTTCATTCATCAGCGCCAGCGCGCCGCAGGCGGCACAGCCGTAGTCGGTGAAGAAATCCGGCCAACAGCGCACGGCAATGCCGGTGTAGCCTTCGCGCTGTGCCTTTTCACGCAGCGCCGAATAGACTTTGAGGGTTTTGCGGGTGGCGCACTGATCCATTTCTGCCAGATTGGGGAAATCTTTGGCGCGGCGGGCATAAGGCGCATCGGCCACGCTGTCCGGCAGCGCTTTCACTTCGTCGATAAACTCCAGCACCGGCTGGCGCGTCACTTCCACACCAAAGTGCTGCTTCAACTGCTGCTGGTTGTAGTTACAGGCGTCAAAACCCAGCGGATGCTCGCCGATCACCATCACTTTGGCCTGTTTGAAGCGCTTGACGATCGCCGCCGCCTGCGCCAGTTGCTGTAATTCATTGATTACGCGGCTATCACTCGGCAGGCCGTGCAGGGTCTGCACTTTGATCGCTTCACGGCTCAGCGCATGGCAGGCCAGATTCACCCCGCAGAACGAGTTCAGGCGTAAACGGCCACCGGTACGCGCCTCGGGGAATGACCACAGCGCCGTTGGCACCGGGAAATCACGCGCCACTTCGGTGGTCAGCGAGGCATCGGTAAAGGTCACCTGCAGGATCAGCAGCAGATCGAGATCCGCCTGTTTCAGCGCAGGTAACGCTTGCAGGGCCGATGCGGCATCAAATTGCAGCATCGGTTCCCCCACCAGTTCGATCTCCATGCCGCTGAGCGCCTGCCAGGCCTGCGCCAACATTTCCTGCGCGTATGGCACGTCAAAGGTGTTGCGACCTAACGCCAGCACGCCGACTTTTGCTTTTTTTGTCATTTATGTTGCTTCCAGTAATCGGAGAAATTAATCCAGAGCTATGCCAGGGTGCTAAAACGGTGCTCGGTGCGGCTGAGATATTTTTCGCCTGGGCGTAACACCACGTTGCTGAAGTGAGCGTGGTGGATGCTGTCTGGGAAAGCCTGCGTTTCCAGGCAAATGCCGGAAAATGCCTGATAGCGATGCCCCGCCTTACCGTTCCAGACTTTGTTGGACAGCTTGAAGGCGTTATAGAACTGCATGCCGGGCAGCGAAGTGTGCACCTCCATCACGCGCCCGCTGTGCGGGCAAAGCAGGCTGGCCGCCGGATGCAACGCGCCGTCGCCGGGTTTCAGCACGTAGTTCATGTCAAAGTCCTGCGCCGGGCGGTGCAACATCGCATCCCCCAAGCGGCGGGCGTTGCGGAAATCAAACGCCGTACCGGCCACACGGCGGATCTCACCGGTGGGCAACATGGTGCTTTCATCCACCGGTGTGATGAAATCCGCATCGATCTTCAACTGCTGATCGTGGATGAGATGCGTGTGGCCGCGCAGGTTGTAATGGCTGTGATTCACCAAGTTGACCAACGTCGGTTTATCCGTTTGCGCCTCAAAGCTCAGCGTCATCACGTTGTCTTCGGTCAGGCCGATGCGGTGGCGCACCTGTAGGTTGCCCGGATAACCTTCCTCGCCGTCGGCAGAGGTGCGGCTGAAAATAATGCCATCGCCGTCTTCCTGCGCCTGCCAGACATATTTGTCAAAGCCGCGCACTCCGCCATGCAGATGTTGGCCGGTGGCCAGTTCGTTGGTGGCCAAGAGATATTCCTGGCCGTCAATCTTGAAGCGCCCACCAGCGATGCGGTTGGCACAGCGCCCGGCGATCGCCCCAAAGAACGGGTGCCCAGCCTGATAAGAAGCCAGATCGTCAAAACCCATCACGATGTCTTCTGCCTGGCCGTGCCGATCCGGCACCCACAGTTGGGTAATGATGCAGCCGTAATCGGTCACACACAGCCGCATGCCGTTCGCGTTGCTCAGCGTGAACAGGGAAACCGCCTGCCCTTGATGTTCGCCAAAATGCTGACGTTGAATGGTTGTCATAGTCTGTCCCTATGGTTTAAAACTGTGCCGCCTTGCCGTGGCTGCCGAATAGCCGGATTTTTTCGACCACTCTTTCCTTCATCACATCACGGCCGCGCCCGAGCGAAACCGCCAGCACAAACTCTTCGGGATCGTTATTCAGCACTTCGGCCATGCCCTGAGTGAAGGCTTGACGCAGTTCGGTATCCACGTTGATCTTAGCCACGCCCAGCGCCACCGCCTTGCGGATCTGCTCATCCGGCACGCCGGAACCGCCATGCAGCACAATCGGCTTGCGGACGATCTCGCGGATCTCATGCAGGCGATCGAACGCCAGCTTAGGTTCCTGCTTGTACAGGCCGTGTGCGGTGCCGATCGACACCGCCAGATAGTCCACTGTGGTCAGTTCGGAAAACTTCAGCGCTTCGTCGCTGCTGGTGATCAGGGCATCTTTTTCATCAACCGAGATATCATCTTCGGTGCCGCCGATCTTGCCGATCTCCCCTTCCACCCCGATATTCAACGCATGCGCCACATCCGCTACCGCGCGGGTAATGCGCACGTTTTCGTCGAACGACAGATGCGAGCCATCAAACATCACCGACTGGAACCCCGCCTGCACCGCCTGCATGGTTTGTGCAAAGCTGCGGCTGTGATCCAGGTGAATACACACCGGCACGGTAATGTCCTGCATAAAGGCATCGATCATCGCTTTCATCGGCTCCAAACCCATCACGCTGATCACTTTCTGGCCCACCTGAATCATGATCGGCGCTTGCTCCTGCTCGGCAGCCAGTAAAATGGCGCGAATGGTTTCAGCGTTATGGGCGCTGAAGGCACCGATGGCGTAGCCGTTTTTCCACGCGTGCTGAACCATGGTGTAACCGGATAAATAAGGCATTTTCTCTCCCCTGTGCGCGCTGAATATCAGGCGCTTGTGATATCAATTAATGTTTGCCTGCCAAGCCGGAAGCCGCGCGAACCTGTTCCAGAATGGCGCTCCAATCCTGACGCCCGCGCCCGCTGGCGCGCGCCTGGCTGTATACTTCGCGCGCCGCCGCGCCCAACGGCATAGCAACGTGCAACTGGTTGGCGACATCCAGCGCAATCCCCAAATCTTTGTGCGCTAAGTCGATCATAAATGCCGGGCTGAGATCGCCCTTCAGCACTTTGTTCGGCCAGGTGGTGGTGAAATGCCCTTTGCCTGCTGGCGTGCCGCTCATCACTTGCAGCGCCACGTCGAACGACAGCCCCAATGCTTCGCACAGCACCGCCGCTTCGGCCGACAGCGCATTGAGCGCAATGCTCATGTAGTTGTTGATCAGCTTCACGCGGATGCCCATGCCCGGCCCACCGGCGTTGATCAGCTCTGAACCCATCGCCATCAGCACTGGCGTAGCACGCTGTACCTGTTCGGCAGTGCCACCGGCCAGGATCAGCAAGGTACCCGCCTGTGCGTGATCGGAAGTGCGCCCTACCGGGGCATCCATCAGGCTGAAACCGCGCGCCTGCATGTCGGCAATCAGCCGGTCGGTTTGCAGCGGATGAATGGTGGACATGTCGATCACCAGCGCCGCAGGCGACAGCGTGCTGCACACGCCTTCGGCACCGAACAGCACCTCACGCACCAGATCGCCGTTCGGCAGCATGGTGATCACCACTTCGGCATCCAGCGCCGCCTGTGCCGGGCTGGCGGCCTTGGTTGCCCCTTGTGCCACCAAGGCGTTGACCGCCGCTGGGCTGATATCAAAAACGCTCAGCCGGTGGCCCTGTTTAATCAGGTTGCTGGCCATCGGTGCTCCCATTTGCCCTAGCCCGATAAATGCGATCTGTGCCATGGTTCTCTCCTGTTCGTTACGCTTGTCCGCTTTGTGTCAACTTACCGGCCACAAATAAGACCATTTTTGTCTGTTTTTGATCGTATTTGTAATTTATAGTCAAAAAATTGACACGCGTCACTCTTTTAACATTTGAGAAAATTAAAATGGTGGCATCGTGATCGGCCGCCACTTTTTGGCGAAAACCGTTTTGGCAACAACAGAGGACTCAGACCATGACTCGCATTGCCTGTGTAGGTATTACGGTGCAAGACCGTTTGTATTACGTAGAAAAATTGCCGCAGGGGGGCGGGAAATATGTCGCCAACGATTACCGTGAAATCGGCGGTGGCCCGGCGGCAACCGCCGCCGTTGCGGCTGCCAGACTGGGGGCGAAAGTCGATTTCATTGGCCGCATTGGCGACGACGTCACCGGGCAGGTTTTGCTGGCAGAGTTAGCCAGCTATGGCGTCAATGTCGGT
This sequence comes from Serratia sp. HNCC26DJ206, assembly GCF_057180605.1. Taxonomy (NCBI): domain Bacteria; kingdom Pseudomonadati; phylum Pseudomonadota; class Gammaproteobacteria; order Enterobacterales; family Yersiniaceae; genus Serratia; species Serratia sp. HNCC26DJ206. The sequence continues at coordinate 18,834 of NZ_JBXUGP010000037.1, read as the reverse complement.
TACACCCGCCGCTATCCACAGGCGCGATCGTCACAGTCGGCGGTGCTGGTGGATGCGCAAGGGGAACGAATTATCATCAACCACCCGAGCCCGGATCTGCCAGAGGACGCTGACTGGCTGAGCGAGATCGACTTTAGCCAGTACGACGTGGTGCTGGCGGATGTACGCTGGCATCAGGGGGCGCTGGCGGCCTTTACGCAGGCACGGCGTGCCGGGGTCACTACGCTGCTGGATGCCGATGTGACGCCGCAGGACATCCGCCCGCTGGTGGCATTGGCCGATCACGCCGCCTTCTCCGAGCCAGGATTAGTGCGTATGACCGGAGCAACTGAGGTTGAAAAAGGGTTACGGTTAGCAAAAAATGACAAAAACGGACAGGTTTATGTCACACAGGGGAAGCAGGGCTGCTTCTGGCTGGAAAACGATCGGCTAAAACATCAGCCAGGCTTTAAGGTTGAAGTGGTAGATACCACCGGCGCTGGCGACGTTTTCCACGGTGCGCTGGCGGTAGCGCTGGGTTCGCAGCCGGATATTGCGCAGGCGGTACGCTATGCCAATGCTGTTGCCGCGCTGAAGTGTACCCGCCCCGGCGGGCGCGCAGGCATCCCCAACTGTGATCAAACAGACTCTTTCCTGGACAGTTTTGTATAAAATGATCAACTGATGACAATATTGAAGAGAGCTGAACATGAGTCTGACTGAACTTACCGGCAACCCGCGCCACGATCAGCTGATTCAGTTGATCGCCAAACGCGGCTACATGAACATCGACGAACTGGCCCAGTTGCTGGCGGTTTCAACCCAGACGGTACGGCGCGATATCCGCAAGCTGAGCGAACAGGGGCTGATTACCCGCCACCACGGCGGCGCGGGGCGCGCCTCCAGCGTGGTTAACACTGCTTTTGAGCAGCGTGAACTCTCTTACACCGAAGAAAAAATCGCCATTGCGGAGGCGATCGCCGATTACATTCCCGATCGCTCTACGGTATTTATCACTATCGGCACCACGGTTGAACATATCGCCCGCGCGCTGATGAACCACAGTCACCTGCGGATTATCACCAACAGCCTGCGAGTGGCGCATATTCTGTATAAAAATACTGAGTTTGAGGTGATGGTACCGGGCGGCACGTTGCGGCCGAATAACGGCGGCATTATCGGCCCCAGCGCGGTGACTTTTGTTGAAGGGTTTCGCGCCGATTATCTGATCACCAGCGTGGGGGCGATCGAGACGAATGGCGATCTGCTGGAATTTGATGTCAACGAGTCCAGCGTAGCGAAAGCGATGATGGCCCATTCACGCCATATTCTGCTGGCGGCGGATCACACTAAATTCCACACTTCCGCAGCGGTAGAAATTGGTAATACCCGCCAGGTAACGGCGTTATTTACCGACGCACCACCGCCGCTATCACTGGGAACACTGCTGCAACAGCAGCAGGTAGAACTGGTGGTGACATCGGCCGCCGCCGAAGAACCGACGCTTTAAATTCAGGCGGTAAATCCGCCGCTCTCTCAGTGAATAATTAATGCACGCAGCGCTTTAATATGCGTGCATTAATTGGCCAATATTACCCATAGATTACAGCCACTAATTGCCTGCAAGAAGCACAAATAATTAGGCGATATTAACCCCTCTAAACAAAACCAATTAACCCATACTGCAAGCCGCGAATATTCCATTATATCGACATTAAGGGTTGTCTCAGATTGTCAGTATGTTAGGGTATATAGCACTTTAATTCTCTATTAGGACATTTTTATCGTTTGATAATTAATCACAGGAAACAGATATTTGCATGGCAATTAAACTCGAAGTAAAGAACTTATATAAGATATTTGGTGAAAACCCCGAACGGGCATTTAAGCTGCTTAAACGCGGCCTGACAAAAGATCAGATACTGGAAAAAACGGGATTATCACTGGGCGTAAAAAACGCCTCTCTGGCCATTGAAGAAGGCGAGATATTTGTCATCATGGGGCTTTCCGGTTCCGGTAAATCCACCCTGGTACGCCTTCTCAATCGTCTGATAGAACCCACGCGCGGCCAAGTGCTGATTGATGGCGAAGATATCGCCCAAATATCCGACACGGCATTGCGTACCGTGCGGCGAAATAAGATCAGTATGGTGTTCCAATCATTCGCTTTAATGCCACATCTGAGCGTATTAAATAATACCGCTTTTGGCATGGAGTTAGCGGGTATACCGTTACAAGAACGCCAGAAAAAAGCGTTGGATGCATTGCATCAGGTTGGGTTGGAAAATTATGCCAACTCTTACCCTGATGAACTCTCTGGAGGTATGCGTCAACGGGTGGGATTAGCCCGCGCTCTGGCAAATAATCCGGATATATTGTTAATGGATGAAGCCTTCTCTGCGCTCGATCCATTAATTCGTGCTGAAATGCAGGATGAATTAGTCAAATTGCAGGATAAACATCAGCGCACCATCGTGTTTATTTCCCACGATCTGGATGAAGCCATGCGTATTGGCGATCGCATTGCGATTATGCAAGGCGGCGAAGTGATTCAGGTGGGGACACCGGACGAAATATTAAATAATCCGGCCAATGATTACGTTCGAGCCTTCTTCCGCGGCGTGGATGTCAGCCACGTTTTCAGTGCCAAAGATATCGCCCAGCGCCGCCCGGTAACCCTGATTCGTAAAACCCACGGTTTCGGCCCGCGTTCGGCACTGCAACTGCTGCGCGAAGAAGATCGGGATTATGGTTATGTGGTTGAACGCGGTGAGAAATTTATCGGCGTGGTGTCGATAGACTCGCTCAAGCAGGCGCTGGCGGCCAAGCAAACGCTGGACGATGCGCTGCTGGATACCCCGTTCCCCGTGCCTGCCGATATGCCGTTGAGTGAGTTGATCTCACTGGTAGCGCAAGCACCCTGTGCCGTGCCGGTGGTAGGGGAAAATAACAACTATATCGGAATCATTTCCAAGGCCATGCTGTTGCAGGCTTTAGACAAAGAGGGCCCAACGAATGAGTAATCAACAGGATCCGTGGGCGACTGCTTCCACAACAGCTAACGATGCCAGCACAGCCACCAGCAGCGACCCCTGGTCTACCGGCGCACCGGTAGACGGCGCAGCGTCTGTGGGCTCTCACGATGCCGCCACTCAGGCCGCACAAGGGGCAGACTGGCTGAACAGCGCTCCGGCTCAGCCAGAAAGTTTCAGCCTGCTCGACCCTTTCCATAACACCTGGATACCGTTGGACTCCTGGGTCACCGAAGGCATCGGCTGGGTGGTGCAGCATTTCCGCCCGCTGTTCCAGGGCATTCGCGTGCCGGTAGACTTCATCCTCAGCGGTTTCCAGCAGTTGCTGTTGGGCATGCCAGCACCGATCGCCATTGTGCTGTTCTCGCTGATCGCCTGGCAGATCACCAGCCTGGGTATGGGTGCCGCAACGCTGGTTTCGCTGGTGGCCATCGGCGCGATCGGTGCCTGGTCGCAGGCCATGGTCACGCTGGCGCTGGTGCTCACTGCGCTGTTCTTCTGCCTCCTTATCGGGCTGCCGTTGGGCATTTGGCTGGCACGCAGCAAGCGCGCCGCCAAAGTGATACGGCCGCTGCTTGATGCCATGCAAACCACACCGGCCTTCGTTTATCTGGTGCCGATCGTCATGCTGTTCGGTATCGGTAACGTGCCTGGGGTGGTAGTCACCATTATCTTCGCGCTGCCGCCGATTGTGCGCCTGACCATTTTGGGCATCAATCAGGTGCCGGAAGATCTGATCGAAGCCGCCGAATCTTTCGGTGCCAGCCCGCGTCAGTTGCTGTTTAAAGTGCAACTGCCGCTGGCCATGCCGACCATTATGGCCGGCGTTAACCAGACGCTGATGCTGGCGCTGTCGATGGTGGTGATCGCCTCGATGATCGCCGTGGGAGGTTTGGGCCAGATGGTGCTGCGCGGGATTGGCCGCCTGGATATGGGGCTGGCCGCCGTCGGTGGGGTCGGGATTGTCATTCTGGCGATTATTCTCGATCGCCTTACCCAATCGCTGGGCCGCGATCGCCGCAGCAAAGGGATCGGCCACTGGTACGCCCACGGCCCTATCGGGCTGATGACGCGTCCGTTTATCAAAAAAGCCTAACGAGGCTGCTGACAACGTAGCCTTTTAGCCCGAGATACCCGGATCTCGCGCACCTTGGGGCACTCCGGCGGCTTACGCCGCTACGACCCCTTCGGCACGCTCTCCCTAATAACGGGCTTTGTCAGTAGTCTGTCTTTACCGCCGGTGGCGCTTTGCCCCGGCGGGCTATCAAAAAACTAGAGGAATAACTATGCGCACCACAGGAATCTGGGCAATTGCCCTTACCACACTGATTGGCTCACAGGTTGCCTCCGCTGCTGATTTGCCGGGAAAAGGTATTGCAGTACAACCGGTACAAAGTACCATTTCTGAAGAAACCTTCCAGACGTTGCTGGTCAGCAAAGCGCTGGAAAAACTCGGCTATGACGTGAAAGAGATCCGCGAGGTGGATTACAACGTGGCTTACACCTCTATCGCAGCTGGCGATGCCACCTTTATCGCCGTGAACTGGGATCCGCTGCAGGCCGATCAGTACCGTTCCGCCGGTGGCGATGACAAGTTTTATCGCGAAGGGGTTTACGTCAACGGTGCGGCACAGGGTTATCTGATCGACAAAAAAACCGCCGACCAGTATCACATCACCAACGTCGAGCAGCTAAAAGACCCGAAAATTGCCAAGCTGTTTGATACCAACGGTGATGGCAAGGCGGATCTGACCGGTTGTACGCCAGGCTGGGGCTGTGAGGCAATGATTAACCATCATATTAAAGCTTACGGCCTGAGCGATACCGTCGAGCATAACCAAGGCAACTATGCCGCGATCATTGCCGATACCATTACCCGCTTCAAGGAAGGCAAACCGATACTGTACTACGCCTGGACGCCTTACTGGGTCAGTGATGTGTTGGTGCCGGGCCGCGATGTGGTTTGGCTGCAAGTCCCCTTCTCGTCGCTGCCGGGTGACCAGAAAGGCATAGACACCACGCTGTCAAACGGTGCCAACTATGGTTTCCCGGTCAATACCATGCGGATTGCTGCCAACAAACAGTGGGCGCAGGCCAACCCGGCGGCGGCTAAGCTGTTCTCCATTATGAAATTGCCGATTGCCGATGTGAATGCGCAAAACCTGCGGATGCATGAAGGGCAAGCCTCTCAAGCGGATATTCAGAACCACGTCAATGGTTGGATCAAAGCCCACCAGGCAACCTTCGATGGCTGGGTGAAAACCGCCGCAGAAGCGGCAAAGCAGTAATGATTGAACGGGCGCAGCGCTGCGCCCTTATTGCTCTCGGTAAACCGCCAAAACCGTTCAGCAGCTTTCAAATCAGATAGAATTAAACATTGTTTTAACAACCTGCCTTGCCCGATACTCTGCACCACTGAATATTCTTTTGACTGAACACCGATGAACTCGCAAACCGAAAATCAGGGCCTGAGCCCGGCATTGACTCTTATCATCGCCATGGCTACCGGCCTGGCCGTCGCCAGCAACTACTATGCCCAGCCATTGCTGGAAACCATTGCGCAAAATTTTAACCTGTCGGTCAATCAGGCCGGATTTATCGTCACTGCCGCGCAGTTGGGCTATGCGGTGGGTCTACTGTTTCTGGTGCCGCTTGGTGATATGTTTGAACGCCGCGGGCTGATCGTGTTTATGACGCTGCTGGCCGCCGGTGGCATGCTGATCACCGCGGCTTCCAGCACCTTATCCATGATGATCCTGGGTACCGCCCTCACCGGGTTGTTCTCGGTGGTAGCTCAGTTGCTGGTGCCGCTGGCCGCTACGCTGGCCCGCCCGGAGAAACGCGGTAAAACCGTCGGCATTATTATGAGTGGTCTGTTGCTGGGGATCCTGTTGGCGCGTACCGTCGCCGGGGCTCTGGCGGCCATCGGCGGCTGGCGCACCATTTACTGGGTTGCCAGCGTGCTGATGATCCTGATGGCGCTGATCCTGTGGCGCGCCTTGCCACGCTATAAACTGCATTCTGGCCTCAATTACCCACAGTTGCTGAAATCCATTTTCTCGCTGTTCTGCTTCACGCCGCTATTGCGCACCCGCGCCATTATCGGCGCGCTGTCATTTGCCAATTTCAGCATCTTGTGGACCTCCATGGCGTTCCTGTTGGCCGCCCCGCCGTTTAACTATTCCGAAGGGGTGATTGGGCTGTTTGGCCTGGTGGGTGCTGCCGGTGCTCTGGCAGCGTCACGCGCTGGGCACCTGGCGGATAAAGGTAAAGCCGGGCTGACCACCAGCATCGGCCTGATACTGCTATTGCTATCCTGGATCCCGATCGCACTGGCGAAACACTCCCTGTGGGCCTTGATTATCGGCATTCTGGTGCTCGATCTGGCGGTACAGGGCGTGCATGTCACTAACCAGAGCGTGATTTACCGCATTATGCCGGAAGCTCGCAATCGCCTGACCGCGGGCTATATGACCAGCTATTTCATTGGTGGGGCGCTGGGTTCCGTACTTTCCGCCACCGCTTATCAACATGCGGGCTGGAATGGCGTCGCGGCTATTGGTGGGGTTTTATGCTTGCTGAACCTGCTGACCTGGTGGCGAGGGAAACGTCATGATCCACAGGGATCAGTAATTTCTTAGTTAGCAAACATATAGTTATTTTTGTAATTTATTAAATACCAGAGAGTATAAACCACACTAACTCTCTGGTATTGTTATCGGGATAAATTATTAGTGTCCTATACCCGATAGCCTTCAAAATGCAGATCGATGGTGGCTGAGTCAATCTCAGGGAGTTTACTCCCCAGTAAAATGGGGTTAAAACGCGCCCCATTGCCGCAGATTAAAGAATAGCGGGTATATATTCTGTGACCCGAATACTCATGCAAAACCCTGTTACCGTAGCTTTCTGTTCCCTTGTCATTCCCTCCGCCAATACAGAACGCTGCGGAACTCTTCTGCATTCAGTAAATAAATCTTATGTATCTCAACCGATGGGAAAACTGAGTTTGTGTCTTTACTCACAAAGCCACATAGATTGTGATGTTAATCATTTACAAATGGCTTACAAATGACACGAATTGCTAAATTATTCCCCTTGCTGAAGATTTACATTATTAATCACTATCGTTACTATACCGAACGAAATTAATGAGGCTAAAGATTATGGAAAGTTCGTTTACGCCCATAGAACAAATGCTTAATTTCCGCGCTAAACGCCAGGCAAACTTCCCTTACCAGGAAATTCTACTGACTCGCCTTTGCATGCACATGCAAAGCAAGCTGCTGGAAAATCGCAATAAAATGCTGAAAGCACAGGGAATCAACGAAACCTTGTTTATGGCGCTCATTACGTTGGATGCGCAAGAAAGCCACAGCATTCAACCTTCTGAGCTAAGCTCAGCCTTGGGTTCTTCACGCACTAATGCGACCCGCATTGCCGATGAACTGGAGAAACGCGGTTGGATTGAGCGCCGGGAAAGCGACAATGACCGCCGATGCCTGCATTTGCATCTGACTCCTGCCGGAGAGGCGTTTATCGGCCAACTGCTGCCACCGCAGCACCAATGTCTGCATTTCCTCTGGTCCACGCTGAATGACGAAGAGCAGCAACAGCTTGAAAAACTGACGCGTAAACTCTTGGCACGCCTGGATCAGATGGAAGTTTCAGAACAGTTATCACCCTAATTTCTGTTCAGGTAATTAATTTATGCGATCCCCGTTAAACTGGAGATTCACCCCGCTGTGCGCCGTTTTACTGCTGGCGGGGTGTGCATCTACCGACAATATCGCCCCACAATCCAAACTGATGGATCCGCAACACCTGCAACTTGCACAGCCAAAAGTCAGTTCACTGGCCGTTAGCCCACAATGGTGGCGCACGCTGAATGACCCACAGCTTGATGCGCTGATGACCCAAACGCTGCAAAGCTCGCCCTCGCTCAAACAGGCGGCCGCCCGCGTGCGTGAAGCCCAGAGCGTGGTCGGTGAGGCCAGCGCCGCCAACGGCCCGAACCTGGATCTCAACGCCAGCAGCGATCGCCTGCGTGTCTCGCAGAACACCAATCAGGGTTTCGGTTACCCGACATCACCAATTTATGAAACCAGTAATTCACTGGGCTTGAATCTGGCCTACGAATTCGACTGGTGGGGCAAATATCGCGATCGGGTGAACGCAGCAAACGCCCAGGTCGACGCCGCACGCGCCGAACAGGCACAGGCGGCACTGACATTGACCAGTTCGGTGGCCTCGGCTTATTACCAGTTGCAGGCAAATTATGCGCTGGAAAAAGTGTTGCAGCAGGAAGTAGACAACAACCAGCGTCTGGCCGATCTACGTCAGCAGCAATACAAAGCCGGGATCTACGGCGTTGATATTCCGCAGCAAACTCTGGCCCAGGCCGACGGTGCCAAGCAGAAAATCATCCAGTTGCAGTCACAGATTGAACAGCTTAAGCACCAACTGGCGGCATTAGCGGGCCAGGGCCCGAACGCGATGCAGTCTCTGCATCCGGTCGCCTTACCCGCAGAACAACTGTTGGCCCCGCAAGGCGAACTGACCGCCGATTTACTGGGCAAACGCCCGGACATCGTGGCACAGCGCCAACTGGTGGAGTCATACAACCAGCGCGTTAGCGCGGCGCGTAAAGAGTTTTACCCCAGCCTGTCGATTTCAGCCTTTGCCGGTTTGAACACCACCAATGTCGGTGGTACCAGCCCAAATCTGCTTGAAGCGGCGAGCCAAGCCTGGAGCGTGATGCCGGCGATCTCTTTGCCGATCTTCCACGCCGGTGCGCTGCGCAGCAAGCTGGGTGAGGAATCTGCACTCTATGATGAAGCCGTGGAATCCTATAACCAAACTATCCTGAATGCAGTACAGGAGACGGCCGATGCCATTACTGTTCAGCAAAGCCGTGCCAAGCAACTGCAACAGGCGGCTGCGGCGGCCGAATCCGTACAGCAGGTGTACCGAGTCGCTAACGCCCGATACCGGGCAGGGATTATCGGGCGCGACGAACTGTTGACCAGCCAGACGCAGCTATTACAGCAGCAACAGGCGGAACTGAGCGCCAACAGCAATCTGATGCAGGCGAAGATAGGATTGGTTCGTGCGCTAGGCGGTGGCTATCAAGCCCCGGCGGCGGATTCGAAAGCCTAGTAAATACCTATAAATATAGAGCGTGGAGAACACCATGAGTGCAAGCGCGGAGATTCAACCCTCGCAGCAACCGAAGGGCAAAAAGAAGCAGCGTAAATTTTGGCTGCTGCTGCTGACGGTTATTTTTATTGTTATTGGGGTGGCCTATTTAGTGTATTGGTTCCTGGTGCTGCGTCATCATCAGGAAACGGATAACGCCTATGTCGCCGGTAATCAGGTGCAAATCATGGCGCAGGTGTCCGGCAGCGTGAACAGTGTCACGTTCGACAGCACGGATTTCGTGCGGAAAGGGGATGTTCTGCTGACGCTCGACCCTACCGACTCCGAACAGGCGTTTGAACGTGCTAAAACCACGCTGGCCAACAGCGTGCGCCAAACGCATCAACTGGTGATCAACAGTAAGCAGTATCAGGCCAATATTGCACTACGCAAATCTGAACTGAGCAAGGCTGAAAACGATCTCAAGCGCCGTGTGGTGCTGGGCAGTGTGGATGCGATTGGTCGCGAAGAATTGCAGCACGCACGCGAAGCGGTAGACAGTGCCAAAGCGACGCTGGAAGTGGCGGTACAGCAATACAACGCCAATCAGGCGATGGTGCTGAATACCCCGCTGGCAAAACAGCCCGCCATTTTGCAGGCGGCCGCGCAGATGCGTGATGCCTGGATGGCGCTGCAACGTACCCGCGTGATCAGCCCGATTACCGGCTTTGTTTCACGCCGCAGCGTGCAGGTCGGCGCGCAGATCTCGCCAGGAACGCCGCTGATGGCGGTGGTTCCGGCCGATCATCTCTGGATCGATGCCAACTTTAAAGAAACCCAGATCGCCAATATGCGTATTGGCCAACCGGCTACCGTAGTCAGCGACGTTTACGGCAGTGACGTGGTGTTCAAGGGTAAAGTGGTGGGTATTGATATGGGGACCGGCAGTGCCTTCTCGCTGCTGCCCGCGCAAAACGCCACCGGTAACTGGATCAAAGTCGTACAGCGTTTACCGGTGCGTATCGAGTTGGATCCCGAGCAGATTGCTGAGCATCCGCTGCGGATCGGCCTTTCGACGTTGGTCACCATCGACACCAGCAATCGCGATGGCCAGATACTCTCCAACGTGGTGCGCGAACAACCGCGCTATGAAACCAGCGCACTGATGCTGGATCTGGCCCCCGTTGATCAGATGATCGCCGATGTGATCCATGCAAACGCCGGTTAAGCGCGCGGGAGGCTACCTTGGCACAAAAACCGCTTGAAGGTGCCCAGCTTGCCTGGATGACGATCGCGCTGGCTATGGCGACCTTTATGCAGGTACTGGATTCCACCATTGCCAACGTTGCAATACCAACCATCGCCGGTAACCTCGGGTCTTCCACCTCACAGGGCACCTGGGTGATCACCTCGTTTGGGGTGGCAAACGCCATCTCCATTCCGATCACCGGTTGGTTGGCAAAGCGTATCGGTGAAGTGCGCCTGTTCCTGTGGTCCACGGCGCTGTTCGTCCTCGCCTCCTGGCTGTGTGGTATCTCCAACAGCCTGGGCATGCTGATCTTCTTCCGCGTGATCCAGGGGGTGGTGGCCGGGCCGCTGATCCCACTGTCGCAAAGTTTGCTATTGAACAACTATCCCCCCGCCAAGCGCGCAATGGCACTGGCGCTTTGGTCGATGACCGTGATCGTTGCGCCGATTTTCGGGCCGATTCTGGGCGGGTATATCAGTGATAACTATCACTGGGGCTGGATCTTCTTTATCAATATCCCCATCGGGCTATTTGTCATTCTGGCGGCGATGTCGACGTTGAAAGGCCGGGAAACCAGAACCGAGATCAAACCGATCGATACCGTTGGGCTGGTTCTGCTAGTGGTGGGTATCGGCTCGCTGCAAATCATGCTCGATCAGGGTAAAGAGCTGGACTGGTTCAACTCGACGGAAATTATCGTCCTGACGACGGTAGCCGTGGTGGCGCTGGTGTTCCTGGTGGTATGGGAGTTGACCGACGATCACCCGGTGGTGGATTTGTCGTTATTCAAATCGCGCAACTTTACCATCGGCTGCCTGTGTATCAGCCTGGCATACATGCTGTATTTCGGGGCGATTGTGCTGTTGCCGCAGTTGCTACAGGAGGTGTACGGCTATACCGCCACCTGGGCAGGCTTGGCGTCCGCGCCGGTGGGGCTGATCCCGGTGCTGTTGTCGCCTATCATCGGCAAATTCGGTAACCGGCTGGATATGCGCCGCCTGGTCACCTTCAGCTTCATTATGTATGCCGTGTGCTTCTACTGGCGCGCCTATACGTTTGAACCGGGGATGGATTTTGGCGCTTCGGCATGGCCGCAGTTTGTGCAGGGCTTTGCCATCGCCTGCTTCTTTATGCCGCTGACCACCATTACTTTGTCAGGGCTACCGCCCGATCGCATTGCCGCCGCGTCGAGCCTGTCGAACTTTCTCCGTACGCTGGCGGGTTCTATCGGTACGTCGATCACCACCACCTTGTGGACCCAGCGTGAATCGATGCACCATGCGCAGTTGACGGAGTTTGTGACCCCGTTCAACCCACAGTCGCAGGAGATGTATACCAAGCTTGAACAGCTCGGGATGAGCAAGCAGCAGGCTTCGGCGTATATCGCCAATGAGATCACCGCACAGGGGCTGATTATCTCGGCTAACGAGATTTTCTGGCTGTCTGCGGGCGTGTTCCTGATCCTGCTGGCGTTGGTGTGGTTCGCCAAGCCGCCATTCAGTTCCGGCGGCGGCGGTGGCGGCGCTCACTGATCGCCAAAAAGCAAAACGGGCGCTCTGGTGAGCGCCCGTTTTTTATCCTGCGTAAAAATTACGCCTGATTCTGACGCCACCAGTCGGCCAGCAGAATACCGGTCGCTACCGAAACGTTCAGGCTTTCTACCTTGCCGGTTCCACCGATAGACACGCTCATATCGCCCTGCTGCCAAGCGCTGTCGCTCAAGCCATCACGCTCCTGGCCCAACACCAGCACCATTTTGGCAGGCAGTTTGGCCTGTGCCAACGCGGTCCCTTTATGGCTGGAAGTGGTCACAATGGTGTAACCCGCCTTGCGGAAGGTATCCAATACCGACAGGAAATCATCGGCGTTGATCGCCTTGATATGCTCCGCGCCGCCTTCTGCGGTGCGCACCGCTGCGCCTGACTCCAGCAAGGCCGGATCCTGCAACAGCACCGCGTTAACACCAAAGTGCGCGCACGAACGTACGATCGCCCCTAGGTTGTGCGGGTTGCCCACTTCTTCCAGCGCCAACACACAATCTTTTGCCGGGGCGTTTTGCAGATAGGTCTGCGCATCCAGGCCCTGACGTTTTTTGATCAGGAAGCACACGCCGCCGTGGTGTTCGGTACCTGAGGCTTTCGCCAATTCCTCTTCATCCACCACGTGGTAAGCCTTGCGGTTAGCCGCCATCCAGCGCAGCGCTTCGCGAAAACGCGGCGTGACGGATTGCACAAACCAGGCTCGCACGATGGCATCTGGACGGCTGGCGAACAGCGCCTGACAGGCATTTTCACCATAAACGCGGGTTTCTTCTGCACGCTGGCGGCGCAACTGCTCTGGATCGATAAAGCTTTTGCCGCTGATGCCACCGTGATCAAACGCCGGTTCTTCTTCCGGGCCACGGGACACGGTTTTCCACGGTGAATCATAACCACCGCGATCTTCAGTGCGCGCCGGGCGGCGAGGACGATCGGTTTCACTGCGGCGGGAATCGGCACCACGGCGGTCATTACTACGTGATTTATCCTGGCCAGTAGTACGGCCACCCGTGCGTGCATTATCAGCCGGGCGGCCTTTGCCGTCCGGACGTTTGTTCTTGTTACGGTTGTCGCCGCTGTCATCGTCACTACGGACGTACATCACTTTGACCTTACCGTTCTTGCCACTAAATGAATCGTTCATTGTCTTCTCCACCAACGCGCAGGGCGCGAAGATTACCTGATGTTGGTACGCTAAGCCACCAACTTGCGTAAAAGCCAGCAACTATCACACTCATCGAACAAATCACTTTGTTCAATGCAGCGCTTTTGCCGATAATAAGCAACATTGAGCATACATATTCGCAGCCTGTACTGCTGCGCCAGCACCCGAGGTAACCATGAATACAGTTTGTGCAGCGTGCAATGCCATCAACCGCGTCCCTGAAGAGCGCTTGGCCGATGGCGCTAAGTGTGGCCGCTGCGGCCATGAATTGTTCAGCGGCGAAGTGATCAACGCCACGGCCGCGACGCTTGACCATCTGTTGCAGGATGATCTGCCGGTGGTGGTCGATTTCTGGGCCCCTTGGTGTGGCCCGTGCCGCAGCTTCGCCCCTATCTTTGAAGATGTGGCCGAAGAACGTGCCGGCAAGGTGCGCTTCGTGAAGGTCAACACCGAAGCTGAACCCGAGCTGAGCGCCCGTTTCCACATTCGCAGCATTCCTACCATAATGATGTTCCGTGAAGGCAAAATGGTCGATATGCTCAACGGCGCCATGCCGAAAACGCCATTTGATAACTGGCTCAACGATTTAGTTTAACGCAAAAAACCTGGCTACGCCGCCCATTGTTTAGCGTGCTGGTTAAAGCCCGAGGGGTTCTCCCGCCGGGCTTTTTTCTGCGCTACAATAGCGGTTTTTCTCAGGATCGTTATGACCGACAACGCTGTACTTCGCCTACGCCAATTCCGTTTAGCCAATGCTACTCGCCCATTTCGGGCTCGCGGCTGCCGCGCAGTGCGTTGTCAACATTGCCTGCTGCCACAGCAAAACTGCCTGTGCGCCACCATTAAACCGCAGTTGGCCAACAGCCGCTTCTGCTTGATCATGTTCGGAGCCGAACCGCTCAAGCCCAGTAATACCGGCCGCCTGATCGCCGATATTCTGCCAGATACCCAGGCATTTCTCTGGTCGCGTACCGAAATCGATCCAGGACTCATTGAGGCGATTAACGATCCTGCCCGCCAGCCTTACGTGGTATTCCCGGCTTCCTATGCCGATCCCGATCGCCCGGTGTTCAGTGAATTACCCAGCGGCGGGAAGCCCCCTTTGTTTATCATGCTTGATGGCACCTGGTCTGAAGCGCGCAAGATGTTCCGCAAAAGCCCGTATCTGAATCGGTTCCCGGTCTTCTCGCTGAACGTGCTGGCCGCTTCCGGCTATCAACTGCGCGAAGCCAGCCGCACCGAGCAGCACTGCACCGCCGAAGTGGCCACTGCGTTATTGCAACAGGCGGGGGACGAGCAGGCCGCAACTGGCCTTGCTCAGCATTTCAATTATTTCCGCGAGCAGTATCTGGCGGGGAAACCTCACCGCCCAGAGGCATCGGTCACAGCAAAGCTGCTACAAAGCACCTAAAATCAAGCGATAAGTCGCATACACACAAATATCCAGGGGATATCAGGAGCCGTATATGAGCCAGCGAGGGTTAGAAGCACTGTTACGCCCGAAGTCGATTGCCGTTATCGGCGCTTCGCAACAATCTAATCGCGCGGGTTATCTGATGATGCGCAATCTGCTGGCCGGTGGTTTTAGCGGTCCGATTTTGCCAGTGACGCCACGTTACAAAGCCGTGTGCGGCGTCATGGCTTACCCAGACATTACCAGCCTGCCGTTGACCCCCGATCTGGCCGTGCTGTGCGTCAACGCCCAACGTAACCTGCAATTGATTGAAGCGTTGGGTGAGCGTGGTTGCAAAGCGGCGATCGTGCTTTCTGCCCCGCATCAGCAATTTGCCGAACTCAAAGCCACCGCACAGCGTTATTCAATGCGGTTACTCGGGCCAAACAGCCTGGGCCTGCTGGCACCATGGCAAGGCATCAATGCCAGCTTCTCACCGGTTCCCATTCAGAAAGGCAAACTGGCGTTCATTTCCCAGTCGGCCGCCGTGGCCAATACCGTTTTGGACTGGGCACAGCAGCGTGAGGTTGGCTTCTCCTATTTCATCGCGCTGGGCGATAGCCTGGATATCGACGTTGACGATCTGCTCGACTTCCTGGCGCGCGACAGCAAAACCAGCGCCATTCTGTTGTATCTGGAAAATATCAGCGATGCACGGCGTTTCCTTTCTGCCTCGCGCAGCGCCTCACGCAATAAACCGATCCTGGTGATCAAAAGCGGCCGCAGCCAGCAGGCACAGCTGTTGCTTAACAGCCAGCAAGGGCTGGATGCCGCCTATGATGCCGCTATCCAGCGTGCCGGTTTGCTGCGCGTGCAGGATACCCATGAGCTGTTTTCCGCCGTGGAAACCTTGAGCCATATGCACCCGCTGCGCGGCGAGCGGCTGATGATTATCAGCAATGGCGCAGCGCCAGCAGCCATGGCGCTGGACGAGTTGCTGTCGCGCAACGGCAAGCTGGCTGTGCTGACGGAAGAAACACAGGAGAAGCTCAAAGCAGCCCTGCCGGAGTTTGTCCAGGCCAGCAATCCAATCGACTTGCGTGATGATGCCACGCCACAGCGTTATCTGGCGGTACTGCAACCGCTGCTCGATAGCCACGATTACGATGCACTGCTGCTGATCCACGCCCCTAGCGCGGCATCACCGGGGACTGAAACCGCTGAACGGCTGATCGAGGCCATACGGCAGCACCCGCGCGGTAAACGTATTACGTTGCTGACCAACTGGTGCGGGGAGTATTCCTCGCAGGAGGCCCGCCGTCAGTTTACCGAAGCCGGGATCCCCACCTATCGCACGCCAGAAGGTGCCGTCACTGCTTTTATGCATATGGTGGAATACCGTCGCAACCAGAAACAGTTGAAAGAAACCCCGGCGCTGCCCGTCGGGCTCACCGCCAATACCGCCGATGCACACCGGTTGATCGATCGGGCGCTGGCAGAAGGGGCAACTCAGCTCGACACGCACGAAGTGCAGCCGATCCTGCAAGCTTATGGCCTCAGCACGTTACCCACCTGGATTGCCGGTGACAGCGCCGAAGCGGTGCACATTGCCGAACAGATTGGCTATCCGGTGGCGCTGAAGCTGCGTTCGCCTGATATCCCACATAAATCTGAAGTACAGGGCGTAATGCTTTATCTGCGCACCGCCATCGAAGTACAGCGCGCGGCAGAGGCGATCCTCGATCGCGTGAAACGTACTTACCCACAGGCGCGTATTCACGGGCTATTGGTACAGAGCATGGCCAATCGGGCCGGGGCGCAGGAATTACATATTGCCGTAGAACAAGACGCCATCTTCGGACCGCTGATTATGCTCGGGGAAGGCGGGGTCGAATGGCGGCAAGAGAATCAGGTTGCCGTCGCACTACCGCCGTTGAATATGGCGCTGGCGCGCTATCTGGTCTTGCAGGCGGTGAAAGGGGGTAAAATCCGTAGCCGCAGTGCCTTGCGCCCGCTCGACATTCCTGGGTTAAGCCGTCTGTTAGTTCAGGTATCCAACCTGATCCTGGATTGCCCGCAGATCTCACGTTTGGATATTCATCCGGTATTGGCTTCTGGCAGCGAATTCACCCTGCTGGATGTGTCAATGCAGCTCGCTCCTTTCAGCGGCGATCCACAAACGCGGCTGGCCATCCGCCCATATCCGCATGAACTGGAAGAAACCATCATATTGAAGGATGGTTCACAATGTCTGTTCCGCCCGATCCTGCCGGAGGACGAACCGGCGCTGAAGCACTTTATCGATCACGTCACCAAAGAAGATCTCTACTACCGCTACTTCAGTGAGATCAACGAGTTTAGCCATGACGATTTGGCTAACATGACGCAAATCGACTACGATCGAGAGATGGCTTTCGTGGCCGTGCGTAACGGTGAGGAAATTATTGGCGTCACCCGTGCGCTCTCCGACCCGGATAATACTGATGCAGAATTCGCCGTGCTGGTGCGCTCCGATCTGAAAGGCTTAGGCCTTGGCAGGCAACTCATGGTGAAACTGATCGGCTACGCCCGCGCACGTGGTCTGACTCGCCTGATCGGGATTACAATGCCAAATAACCGGGGTATGGTGACGCTCGCGCAAAAGCTTGGCTTTGCGATCGACGTTCAAATTGATGAAGGGATTGTCAATTTAACCCTGCCGCTACAAACCACCGTAACGCCGTGATCTCTGCCGCAATGCGCTACGAATCCATAACTTAACGCCAAAAAATACGCGCAATGGGGCAAGTAGTGGTATTATCCCCGGTTATTCGAATGACGGTTTTAATGCGAGTGGCATTCCGGCCATCCAAACATGAGAGAAGAAGCGCACTGTGATGTTGTCAAAATTTAAACGTAGTAAACATCAACAACACCTTGCACAACTGCCCAAACTCCCCCAGACGGTTGCTGATGTCCGTACCCTTTATGCGCCTGCAGATTTCCGCACCACGCTGCTGGAATCGATCGCTAATGCTACAACGCGTATTTATCTGGTCGCGCTCTATCTGGAGCATGATGATGCTGGCCGCGATATCCTTGAAGCACTTTATCAGGCCAAACAGCAGCGGCCAGAGTTGGAAATTTGTGTTCTGGTCGACTGGCATCGCGCACAACGTGGGCGTATCGGTGCGGCGGCAACCAATACCAATGCGGATTGGTACTGCGCTATGGCAGCAAAGCACCCACAGATTTCGGTTCCGGTTTACGGCGTTCCGGTTAATACCCGTGAAGCCTTGGGCGTGTTGCATTTAAAGGGCTTTGTGATTGACGATACCGTTATTTACAGCGGCGCCAGTATTAATGATGTCTATCTGCATCAACACGATAAGTACCGATACGATCGCTACCAGTTAATCACCAACGCGATACTGGCTGATACCTTGCTCGATTACATCAAGCAACACCTGCTGATCGCCGGTGCCGTGCAGCGCCTTGATCGTGACGATCGGCCAAAAAGCCCAGAGATCAAGAACGAAACCCGCCTGTTCCGCTTTGCCCTGCGTCGCGCCAGTTATCAGTTTCGCGGTAATGCTGGCAATGATGAACTGGCGGTAACTCCGCTGGTCGGGCTGGGTAAACAGAGCATACTGAATAAAACCATTCATCATCTGATGGCCAGTGCCGATCAGAAGCTGACGCTGTGCACGCCTTATTTCAACCTGCCAGCCCTGCTGGTGCGCAATATCATTTATCTGTTACGCCAAGGGAAGCAGGTGGAAATTATCGTAGGCGATAAAACCGCTAATGATTTTTACATTCCTGAAGATCAGCCGTTCAAAATTATCGGCGCACTGCCCTATCTGTACGAAATCAATCTGCGCCGTTTCCTGAGCCGCCTACAGCGCTATGTCGATACTGGGCAACTTATCGTGCGCCTGTGGAAAGACGGCGATAACAGTTATCACCTGAAAGGCATGTGGGTGGATGATGAGTGGCAGTTAATCACGGGGAACAATCTTAACCCGCGCGCCTGGCGGCTGGATTTAGAGAATGCGATCCTGATCCACGATCCTAAACAGGAAACGAAGGAACAGCGTCACAAAGAGCTAGAGATGATCCGGACTCATACCACTGTGGTCGATAATTATCTCGATCTGCAGAGCATCCAGCAATATCCGGTGAAAGTACGCAAACTGATCCGCCGCTTACGCCGTATTCGTATCGATAGATTGATTAGCCGTATATTGTAACCTCGCTATAATCTTCAGCGCAGCCCGGCAGTGCCGGGCTTTTTTGTACGCAATGAACCCAGCATTGGTCATCGCGCACGCTAAGCTACAGAGCTGTTTTTAGCACAT
>NZ_JBXUGP010000036.1:0-48483 GCF_057180605.1 Serratia sp. HNCC26DJ206 | reverse complement strand
AACGCCGCAATTGCGGCGTTTTTTATTGGCTGCGATCCGGCTTATTGGCCGCCGCCTGAACGGCGTTGCAGCTGATCGCGCAGGTTCGGCGGCGTGCCGCGAATAGTCAGCGTATCGGTAGCCGGATCCCAAAAGATCCGCTCACCTAACAGCATCGCATCAAAGTTCAGGCTGATGCCGCCACCGCTGCCGGCAAATTTGGTCAACTGACGCAGCGTACCGCGATCCGCCGGGAAACTCTCTTCCAGTTGATAGCCCTGCTCGCTGGAAAATTGCAGGAAATCTTTTTCACCTACCGGCGCAATTTCTTTCGACAGCTCCTGTAACGCAATCTCTTCGCCTGCCTGCAACTGCTCATTACAGTAGCTGTAAACCTGCTGGCGCACCGACTGGCGTTCGTTCTTGCCCAACTGCGCATCGGCACAGTAGTCGTCCACCGCTTGCAGCAGGCCACGGTTCTGCGCCTTGGTGTCCAGGCCTTCGGCTGCCGCCAGGAAATCCATGAAGAAATCGGAAACTTTACGGCCCACGCGCCCTTTCAGGAAGGTCAGGTAACGCGTTGATTGCGGATTGGTTTCCCATTCAGTCAAATCAATACGCGCCACGATATCCGCGTGGTTGATGTCCAGATAGTGAGTCATGCTGAGATCCAGCTCTTCATTGACGCGCGTACTGTTACAGCTGTTCAGCACGGCGATCAGCAAATACTCCACCGCCAGATAACGGTATTGGCCAAACAACACCACGCCGCCGGAGGCAAACGGGTATTTGGCCAGTTCATCGCGCAGGCGACCGGTCGCTGCACGGCTGAATGCCAGGAAGTCTTCATCACCCTTGCGGCAGGTACGCAGCGCATCCGCCAGTTCGCTCCCTTCGTTAAACAGGCCATAAGCTTTGCTCTTGGCGCTGTAAACGCGGTGCAGCTCTGCCATCATCTCTTCCACCGCCGCATTGGTGGGGAGAAGGGAATCGCGCAACACCACGTCCAACGTCTGTTCGTCGCGTTTAACCAACTGGTGCAGTGCGATCTGCTGGATATCCAGACTCATGATAAATCCTCCTGTTCTTTGAGCGCGTATTCAAGCACTGAAGGCTTCGAACCGCAACCGATACTCAGTGGATTTCAAGACACAGGTAGGCGCAGGAATAGAGGCAGCCCCCCTGCATCTTGAAAGGCAACGGGTATAATCATTTCCTTAACGATCTTCACGCTATAAAAGAGCGGAAAAACACGGCTCTATACGGTAAGATATTGGACTTTGTCAGGCTTTGAGCACAATCTTTATGCCACAATCATCCCGTTACAGTGACGAACACGTTGAACAATTGCTTTCTGAACTGGTCAATGTTCTGGAAAAACACCATACTCCCACCGATCTCTCTTTGATGGTGCTGGGCAACATGGTAACCAACCTGATCAACACCAGTATTGCTCCCGCGCAGCGGAAGTCACTGGCAAGATCGTTTGCCGAAGCTCTGCAAGCTTCGATCCGTGAAGATAAAGCGCATTAATAATTATTTATGGTGACAAACCGTCAGCGTTATCGTGAAAAAGTCTCCCAGATGATCAGTTGGGGGCACTGGTTCGCCTTATTCAATATTCTGCTCAGTATCGGGTTGGGCAGCCGCTATCTGTTTGTTACCGACTGGCCGGCATCACTGCTGGGGCGGGTTTATGCGTGGGTCAGCCTGATTGGGCACTTCAGCTTTATTGTGTTTGCTGCCTATCTGCTGATCATCTTCCCCCTCACCTTTGTGGTGATGTCGCAGCGCCTGCTGCGATTTATTTCTGCCGCGCTGGCCACTACGGGCCTGACTTTGCTGCTGGTCGATAGCGCCGTATTTACCCACTTCCACCTACACCTTAACCCGGTGGTATGGGAACTGGTAATCAATCCAGATCAGAGTGAACTGGCGCGCGACTGGCAACTGATGTTCATCAGCGTACCGGTGATCTTCCTGATCCAAATGCTGTTTGCCACCTGGAGCTGGCAGAAACTGCGCAGCCTTAATCGGCACAGCTTTGGCAAACCGCTGGCCGCGTTGTTTATCTGCTCGTTCTTTGCTTCGCATCTGATCTATATCTGGGCAGATGCCAATTTCTATCGCCCAATCACCATGCAGCGCGCCAATCTGCCACTTTCTTATCCGATGACTGCGCGTAAGTTCCTGGAAAAACACGGCCTGTTGAACCAAGAGGAGTACGAACGCCGCCTGATTCAACAGGGGAGCCCTGAAGCCGTAGCCGTAGAATATCCGCTGAGCCCATTGAGTTACCGTGATAAAGGGAGTGGTTATAACCTGTTGATGATTGTGGTCGACGGCATTCGCACGGCTGATATCGCGCAGGATATGCCCACCCTCACCCGCTTTGCGCAGGAAAATATCCGCTTCAGCAATCATTACAGCTCCGGCAACCAGGCTGATACCGGTCTGTTTGGCCTGTTTTACGGCATTTCGCCCACCTATCTGGATGGTATTCTGGCCGGGCGTAAACCTTCGGCACT
Organism: Serratia sp. HNCC26DJ206; assembly: GCF_057180605.1. Taxonomy (NCBI): domain Bacteria; kingdom Pseudomonadati; phylum Pseudomonadota; class Gammaproteobacteria; order Enterobacterales; family Yersiniaceae; genus Serratia; species Serratia sp. HNCC26DJ206. The sequence continues at coordinate 45,976 of NZ_JBXUGP010000036.1, read as the reverse complement.
GATTAATGCGCTGAGCGATCAAGGCTACCAGTTTGGTCTGTTCTCTTCGGATGGATTCAATGCCACGCTGTATCGCCAGGCACTGCTGGCTGATTTCTCGCTGCCAGCACCTGAAGCGCAGAGCGATGCGGTAACGACCCAACAATGGCAACGCTGGCTGGCCGCCCAGAATCATACTGCACCTTGGTTCTCTTACCTCAACTTCAGCGGTGCTGAACTACAGAATATTAGTGACAAACCGGATGCATTTATCCAGCGCTACCGTAATGGTGCGAAGGATGTTGATGCCCAGATCGCACAAGTGCTGGCGACGCTGAAAGAAAAAGAGATGCTGGACAATACCGTTGTAGTGATCACCGCAGAACACGGTATTGAATTCAACGATACCGGCGAAGGGAATTGGGGGGCAGGTACCCGCTTCAACCGCAGCCAGTTGCAGGTTCCTCTGATTGTCCATTGGCCTGGCACACCGGCACAGACGATCAACAAACTAACCAATCACAATGACGTGATGCGCACGTTGATGCAGCGCCTGTTGCATGTCAGCACCGCCGCCAATGATTACTCACAGGGTGAAGACCTGTTTGCCGCACAGCGAAAAAACGACTGGCTAGCCACCGGCAACCGCAGTCTGCTGGTGATTACCACGCCAACGCAAACCCTGATGTTGGACAGCAACGGCAGTTATCGCGCCTACGATCAGAATGATAAAGAGATAAAAGATGAAAAACCTCAGTTAGCGCTGTTATTGCAAGTGCTGACCGACGTTAAACGCTTTATTGCCAACTAACTGCTTAAATCTAAAGCAATCAGCGATAAGCCATCTTGAATTCACAACGGGAAACGGTAGTATAGGTCGCACTGCGTCGGCATGTAGCGCAGCCTGGTAGCGCACCGTCATGGGGTGTCGGGGGTCGGAGGTTCGAATCCTCTCATGCCGACCAATTTTTTATAGAGAAACCAACCTGTTACGGTTGGTTTTTTTATGCCTGAATTTTTAACATGGTAAAACAATGGTAAAACTCTGGTAAAACCCCCGACGAAGATCATCAGGGTGCGCTAGGTTTACTCCTTGGTTTCGGACTCCGGTGTATCACCCTGTTCCAGCTCGGCCGGCTGATCAGTTGCTGATCGGTATCCGGTTCCGCTACTACCTCGGGCTCTGGGATTGGTTCGGGTTCAATCACCACCTCAGGCTCATCGCTGGCTGGCATCTCCACACGCAGATCAATCCAGCGGCCAGCAGGGATATCAATCGGCGTTCCATCAGGCATAGGCACATAGATTTTTTGGTCCTTAATAACCTTCCCTTTGTTATCAATGGCATCTGTTTCCATAACGCGTTGAGTATGGTCCCGTATCGTATGTGCGATGATACGTGCGGATCTCTATGTCGCCATCTGACAAGATATGTGCTGAACTTCTATAACTGCTCATGTCAGTGATTTCCTTCTTACTTGTGGTGAGTAAGCTGGAATTTTCTTGCATGGGCTTTCTTCAGGCTAGAGCCTCACAGGAACAATCACCACCTCCCGAGGAGGTGGTTTAGGCCTGACAATAAAAAAACCACCAGTTACGGTGGTTTCTATTACGGTTGCTTTTAATTTATTTCTTGGATTGTTTTTCTATATAATCAACAAGCTCTCCTGAGAGCTCACAGCTATCATCACCTTTACGAGTAATGCCAAGCTCTTTTTCTTTCTGGCATTGCTCAAAAAAACCATGATTTAATTGAACATATTTCATCATTTTATAGAGCATCTTCATACATTCGTCTTTAGCGTCTGCATGAGAATAACAAACTCCCTGCACAAATCCGTGCAAAGCTTTAGGTGTGAGAACCGGAATAGCCTCGGATTGAAAACTGATTAAAAGTAACGCAATTAATATCCTTTTCACTTACACGACTCCGTGATTAAACAAGCAAGTTCACTCTAGCATAGAGGAAAAGGATAACGTGATTAATTCACCGCTATTGCAAATACGGTATTGAGGCAGAAGTTTATACATAGTAGATATATTAATCAGCCAGCCCCCCCAGGAATCCCTCAAACTCTGAGGTATCCTCTGCTTCTTCTTCCGCTGGCCCACTCCAGCACAGCAACATATCGGGAATAGTTATCGGGTCTTTGGTGCGCCGATAATTCAACACAGCCGCCGAGATCTGCGCGGCGTGATAGTCGCTGCGCTCATCACCGATCGGACTGATTTTGTTGAATTCCATCCAGAGGCGAAGTTCACTGACGCTAATGGTCTGGCGCTTCGCCCAGGGTTATACCTAGGCGAAGCGCCAGCTTCATCATGAACCGGGTTTCTGGCTCTCTGACTTTTTTTCAGCATCTCCCTGTGTGGTACTCAGAGCGATTGTCTGCTTAAGTAATCGGCTAAGAATTTGACGCTGCTGAAGCCTCTAATCAAATACCCCATTAATCACAGAGGCGACGATTGCAGTGCTCAAAGCAACCAGGACTAAATCATCTCCCGCAATGCGCCATTCATACCCTGGATAAGCAGGTAACTGCCCCAAAAGCGAAGCAGGCACTGCTTTCTTTGCGATCCCCGGTGGCAATGGTTTACCTCGCGCCAAATTCTTTGCGATACCTGGAGGTAAAGACTGGTAGCCAGTTAATCCATAATTCACAGCGAGTGAGCGCACATGGTCATAAGATAAATTCACAGAGACCAACTCACCCTGATTATCCTTGGATTTTGCCCCGCGTTCTGAATGGCTTTTTCCTTTACCATGGCTAGCCGAGTTACCATGACTGTTGCCGCTGTTGCCATGACCAGCGCTATTGCCATTCCCTGGGTTTGCCATAGCCGAAATAGGAGACAAGGACAGAGATGCAATCAACGCTAGAGTGAAAAACACTGAACGACATTCTGACATTTCAAATTACCTTTATTAACGAGGTGCAAGTTAACTCTAGCCTTCCATACAACATAAACAATGTAGACTCATCTTATTTTTTGTTTTACTCGGCACTTTATTTGTAGTCCTTCTGCTATTCGCAGCACGGGCAAAAGGTTCGCTTGTGACCAACGACATGAGCGCCTGGCGGTTAGTGTGCTGGTAACACCTAACCACCGCCCACTTCACAAATATAATGCTCTGGGATATTCCCAGATATACCGGACAATCCGTTTACAGTTGCATTTTCTCGTTGTCCAGAAACGACAAAACCCGCCGAAGCGAGTTTTTTGACTTGATACAGCATGTGCTACCGAAACTTTCTAGTTTTCATCAACATTTCTAACAGAAATTTCCCTGATTGCGAATCCATTTTGTAAATTCGGAATGCGCTCCTACGGAAGATTCCTCGATACATTTTTGCCATACGAGGAAAAAGTATAAAAGGAATTACGCCAGCCCCAAACGCCGCCAACCCATACATCCAGTTCGCTAGGGTAAGAATGAGCAGTACAAAGCAATAGTGCATTGCAATAGCCAAGCCACCGCATTTACTTGCCCATTTAGGTATAAGCCCCCGCGAATAGGTTCTACCATAACCGAACTCTTCAGCAATGCCCTGAGCTGTAACATTCATGCCCAAAAACCAGAATGCGGGTATGTAAGTGATGATCAATGAAGACACTACGATGATATCAAACTCACTCATTATCAGTTCCACTCCGCAAAAAAGACAGTATAAATAATACGTTAATAACTTCCAGTGTGGAACTGGGTTTCTTCGCGAGTTGATTACTCAGTGAACTTCGACTCCATTACCTGTCACAAACCGCATCAGGAGCTGCTTAACCTGTTCTTTCGCTTTCATGCCATCCGTCACATAAAGCATCAGGATTTCTTCTGCCAGGGCATCAGCCTGCTCTTCTATGTCACGTGCCATCTTGTCGGTGCTCATGCTTACGTCCTTGTTGTTGGTGTTACACAACAGTAACAAGGGTAACGTCCTCTTATCAGCCCTTCCTCTCCCTTTGCTAAGGTAACTCCTGTCACTGCCGGTTGAGCTATTGTGCTCTCAGCCTTGGATTGTTATCGTACATAACAGATTCGCGGTAGCTCTTAGCGTAAGCAGTTTCACTCGCGTTCGGCCAAAAACAGACCTGGTTTGACCTGGAGATAAAGCATGATTGATCACACCGGCATCAATGTAAGCCAATTTGCCCAAAGTGAAAAATTTTACACGGAGGTGCTGGCATCTTTGGGTTATGTGCTACGTCTGCAACTCGGTGACACCGCAGCAGGCTATGGTAAAGCAATTCTACAGCCTGGGGACGATCCGGGGGGCGCTTTCTGGATCTCTGCCGGTGAACCCTGCACGCCGCGTATTCATATTGCTTTCCGAGCCACAAGCCAAGCACAGGTGAATGCCTTTTATGATGCCGCGTTAGCGGCTGGGGCGAAAGATAACGGAGCCCCAGGATTTCGCCACCACTATCACAAGAATTACTATGCCGCGTTTGTATACGACCCTGATGGCTACAACATTGAGGCTGTTTTCCACGGTACGGCAGAGCCTATCTGAAGTGCTGGGGCTTGAGTCAATGGCGTTTTATAGCTGTGAGTTACTGCTGCAAGATTTTTGTCATTTTTCTCTTGCATAAAGCCCTGGCTCTCGGCCAAAATAACTGTATACATAAACAGTTATTTTAAGGTTTAACTATGTTCGTTGAATTGGTGTTTGATAAGCGCAACGTTACTGGCATTCCGGGGGCCGATGAAATTATTAAGGCCGAACTGACAAAACGCGTGCATCGGCTGTTCCCTGACGCCGAGGTGAAAGTAAAACCCATGCAGGCTAACGCTCTGAACTCCGATGCCAGCAAAAGTGACAGAGAGAAGTTAAACCGTCTGCTCGAAGAAATGTTCGATGAGTCTGACCAATGGCTGGTCAATGAGATTTAAATCTGACACTACCTTGCGAATAAATAATCGAAAATCTGCACCGGTATAATTTACCGGTGTAATAGCATGGCTCAAAAAATCTCATTTACTGAGCCATTTAATGTCAGTTCGAAGTATAAATAATTGAATATATACAGCCTCACCTTATTGACTGCATCTACAAAACCCGATTACTGACGAGATGCATATTATTACAACAAGATGAGTTTATCACTCAGTAATATAACCTTTTAATCAGCTATCCAAAATCATCAGAAAAGTAAGACTCTCTAATTTACTCCTAAGCTAAAAATAGGAGAGTATCAATTACACGTTGAGCAGGGAATGTCACCGCTAAACCCACCAGAAGAAAACAGAACCTACCATCCTGCTTGCGGCGACACGATACAGTCAACAACACCTAGGGTGCTTCATGATTTCATCACTCTTCCCATCCCCCTGAGAATAGACGGCAGCACTGACTTTGATACCGCATCCGTTAAATAGGGTTACTTACAGTACCGGTACAACTATTTAACAAAAATAATATCCAAAGAGACAAATTCACATTTAATTTAATATACTTAAATTTACATTATCCAAGCAAATTCCCAAAATAACAAACACTCGTTGTGGTGATTTTTTAATCTACATATAATACATCTAACTCGTCGTTTATTCTCCAAACGGTAAACATACGCACATCCAGCATAATAACTATTATATTCACTTTTTGATGTTCCTAAATAACATTAGACGCACGGAATTAACCATTAGCATTACATTAATTTAACACCAGGAAAACCTCATATGGACATACACTCTTTAGCCACATGTCGGCAATTTGTTGTTTCTAATCCAAAACCTAAAGAAAAAATCAATAGGCATCGTTCTTCCCATAATTCTACCGCAAACTCAGAAGTGACGAATGTGTTCAGGCGATCATGCCTTTCTGTTGCGCTTTCATGTTCTATCTTGAATGTGCCTTTCGCCTTCGCAGAGACGATTGATGGTGGTCAGACCGTCACTGTTCCAGGCTCACAATCCTCGCCTTGGGGCACCAATAACCTTCTGATCGGCGACGCTAGTAGTGGCACATTGCTGATTCAGGACGGCGGAACTGTCACGACCACGGGTGCCAGCTACCTCGGCAGAACCGCTGGCTCAACGGGCACGGTGCAAGTCTCCGATGCCGGATCATGGAATAACAGCAGCTACCTTTATGTAGGTTACGCGGGTAATGGCTCGCTCACCATCAGCGATGGCGGCACAGTCAGCAATACAGATGGCTATATTGCCAACATGGCAGGAGCAACAGGCGCGGTCGACGTATCCGGTGCCGGATCGCAGTGGCATAACAGCAAAACACTCGTTGTAGGTAACTATGGTGATGGTTCACTGACGGTTAGCGATGGCGGTGTTGTGAGTAATACAACGGGCTTTATCGGCTACGCCCCTGATATTACGGGTACTGTCGCGGTGTCCGGTGCTGGGTCACAGTGGAATAACAGCGCCTACCTCTATCTTGGCTACTACGGCAACGGCAAACTCACTATTAGCGATGGCGGCACGGTGAGCAATACCATGGGTCTGCTCGGCGTCAGCGCTGGAACAACAGGTGTTGTAGAGGTGTCCGGCGTTGGGTCGCAGTGGCTTAACAGCGATGACCTCTATGTTGGCAACGCTGGGAATGGCAAACTCACCATTAGCCATGGCGGTATTGTCAGCAATACCAGTGGCTATATAGGCTCAGCTACCGATGCAATAGGTGTTGTCGAGGTATCCGGTGCTGGATCGCAGTGGAGTAATCGCAACAACCTCTCCGTCGGTAGCGGCGGAAATGGCACTCTCACCATCAGCGATGGCGGCGTTGTCAGCAATACGACGGGTAGTATCGGTGAGAGCACCGGTTCAACAGGCGTTGTTGAGGTATCCGGCGCTGGCTCGCAATGGAATAACAGCGATGACCTGGCTATAGGCCGCTCCGGTAATGGCACACTGACCATTGCCGATCGGGCAGAGGTTTCCGCCAGATACGTAACTATTGCTAATAACGCATCCGCCCAAGGTACATTAAATATCGGTAACGGTAATCTGGGCGGTACTCTCAATGCATCCAGCATCCGCAGCGGAGCCGGTTCAGCAACAGTCAACTTAAATCATACTGATAATATCGCCTTCGCACCGCGGATGTCCGGTTCATTAACCGTAAACAAGGTTAATACAGGTACCACCACGCTGATGTCTGCCAGTGATTATTCTGGCGTTACTACCGTCGATTCAGGAACCTTACGAGCCGGAACGGCTGGGGCCTTCAGCTTTAACTCAGACTTTGTCATCAAAGCCGACGGAAGGTTGGATCTGGCCGGTTATGACCAAACTCTGGCCAGCCTGAATAACGCCGGTGTGGTGAGTTTTAACGGTGCTCCAGGTACTGTGTTGACCGTTGAGGGTGATTACATCGGTAACAACAGTTTGCTGAATTTCAACACGGTACTGAATGACGATGCATCGGCAACCGATAAGCTGGTGGTAGAAGGTAATACTTCAGGCACTACGTGGGTAAGTGTGACCAACGCCGGCGGCAGCGGTGCTGCTACCCTGAACGGCATTGAACTGGTACAGGTTAACGGTCTTTCTGATGGTGAATTCGTTAAAAATGGCCGTATTGTCGCAGGGGCTTATGACTACTCTCTGGCACGCGGCACGGGTGACAAATCCAACCATTGGTACCTGACCTCGGCCACGGAGCCAGTAGCACCACCAAGCCCAGAGGTTGAAGTTACACCAGAACTAAAACCAGAAGCAAGTCCGGCAATCATGGTTAAACGTCCAGAAGCCAGTAGCTATGCCTCTAACCTGGCGGCAGCGAACAACATGTTTGTGACCCGTTTGCATGATCGTTTAGGTGAAACCCAATATATCGATGCTTTGACCGGTGAGCGGAAAGTGACCAGCCTGTGGATGCGTAACGAAGGGGGGCATAACCGTTCTCGTGATGCTGATGATCAATTGAGTACGCTGGCCAACCGTTATGTATTGCAACTGGGTGGCGATATTGCCCAATGGAGTAGTAATGATCAAAACCGTCTGCATCTCGGCATGATGGCGGGCTACGCTAACGGTAAAAGCAACACGGTATCTCGCCTGTCTGGTTACCGTGCTCGCGGTTCTGTTGAGGGATACAGTGCCGGTTTGTACGGTACCTGGTATGCCAATGAAGCCGATAAGTCCGGTTTGTACGTTGATAGTTGGGCACAATATAGCTGGTTTAACAATACCGTCGATGGCCAGAACTTAAATACCGAAAAGTACAAATCCAAGGGGATTACGGCGTCAGTTGAAAGCGGCTATACCTTTAAAGTCGGTGAGAATGTAGCCCAAAACGCGATTTACTTTATCCAACCGAAAGCGCAAATCACCTGGATGGGGGTGAAAGCAGACGACCACAAAGAAGCCAATGGCACAAATGTCTCTGGTGAAGGCCATGGCAATATCCAGACTCGTCTGGGGGTGAAAGCCTTTATTAACGGTTATAGCGATCAGGATAAGGGCAAGGACCGTGTATTCCAGCCGTTTATTGAAACCAACTGGGTCCATAACACTAAAGACTTTGGCGCCACGATGGACGGCATCACCGTGAAACAAGACGGCGCGGCCAACATAGCCGAACTCAAATTGGGTCTTGAGGGCCAGATCAATAAGCAGTTGAATCTTTGGGGCAATGTGGGCCAACAGATCGGGGACAAAGGCTACAGTGATACTGCGGTGATGTTGGGAGCTAAATATAATTTCTAAGGTGATGTGACTGTAAAAACCACCCGCCTTGCCGGTGGCTACAGATTGAAAATCCCCCCAGAGCAGTTTCAGCCGCTCTGGGGGGATTTTTTTGCCCCACTCTCGGCATGCGAACCTCTCACCCCTTTGGAGTAGAGCACGACGGTGTGTGGTTTTCGCATGCATAAAGTCTCTATGCGCGCAGCTATGCACAAGTGACCGAAGCGAATAGACGAAAAAGCCCAGCAACCGTTGGGATTGCTGGGCTTAATAGACGTTAGTAAACGCGGGTATATCTAATTATGGTGCCGGCTACCGGAATCGAACTGGTGACCTACTGATTACAAGTCAGTTGCTCTACCTACTGAGCTAAGCCGGCTAAATTTGGCGGAAGGACAGAGATTCGAACTCTGGGACAGTCGCCCGTCGACGGTTTTCAAGACCGTTGCCTTAAACCACTCGGCCATCCTTCCAATGGGCGCTGATATTAGCGATACCGTTATGAAATGTCTACTGTTCCCATGCAAAAAAATGCAGAGAAACGTTCACTTGCTTAAATTTCAAACCACTAGCGGTTAAAAAATAAAGAACCACGTAAAAACGAGGCTCTTTTATAATAGTCGATGGCGATTATTTAGGCTGGGCATCGTAGTCGGAACAACTCTGATAGCCTTTGTTCATCACATGGCCTGTATCGTTAAAGCTGACAAAATAGGTTTGTGCTTTTCCATCACGCGGTGCCACGGCGTAAGTATCACAGGTCCCTTGCGCGTGGATCAGTGTTGCAGAAGTCGATGGCGGCCCGGCAATCGCACGCACTTGCTGTTTAGTCATCCCGACTTTTACATCGCTTACCACAGGTTCCTTCACATAGCTCGCAGCCCTGTCGTAAACGGTACAACCAGCAAGAACAGAAAATGCCGCCGCAATGCAAACGGTTAAGATCAGTTTCGTTGTCATAGCTCATCCTGTTGAAATGCATTTATCGTGCCCTAAGCCTAGAAGGCAAAAGGTATTCCTACAAATTGCATTTTGTTTCTCTGTGGTATTGGTCTGAGCATGTCATTCAAGCAAGCCGTACCGAATTCACGCAGTTACCGATTAATCAAAAACCAAAATCACTGAGTGAAAGCTCTGTCGCAAATTTGCGCCCTCAGTAGTTAGCCCAAATGCCTGGAGTCACCAACTCCAGCAAATGCTTATCAGGATCGCGAGAATAAATACTTTCCCCACCATGCTCCCAATACCTACTCCAGCATGGATGATAACAACGCGAATCCTTTCGACCCAGATCGCAGATTGTGATAAAAACAGGGGTTCATTTTAGCCACTTATGCAAAATCGATCCCAATACCCACATGACAGCCACTTTGTGCAGTGAACAACGTAAACCCGGTGTACCAGAACAGGTGGCCACTCGTCTGGCGTTTTTTATCGCCGGTATTGGTATGGCCGCTTGGGCTCCTTTGGTGCCTTTTGCCAAAACGCGCATCAATATTGACGACGGCTCATTAGGATTACTGTTGCTGTGTATTGGTGCAGGGTCAATGCTGGCGATGCCACTGACGGGCCTATTGACCGGCAAATTCGGCTGTCGGCGCGTGATCCTGCTGGCCGGGTTCGCACTTTGCCTCGATTTACCGCTGCTCGTCATTATGGATTCAACGGCAGGAATGGCCTTGGCACTGCTGCTGTTTGGCGCTGCAATCGGCATGATCGATGTGGCCATGAATATACAGGCAGTGGTGGTTGAACGCGCCAGTGGGCGGGCCATGATGTCTGGCTTCCACGGTTTTTTCAGCGTTGGTGGTATCGTGGGGGCCGGTGGCGTCAGCGCGCTGCTGTGGTTAGGTCTCGGGCCGCTTCAGGCTACGCTGGTGGTCGTTGCCATGATTTTGGCGTTACTTTCCATTGCCAGTAAAAACCTGCTGCGGGAAAGCGGCGGTAACGCCGGTGGCCCGATGTTTGTGCTGCCACGTGGCTGGGTGATGTTCATTGGTTTACTGTGCTTTATTATGTTTCTGGCTGAAGGTTCGATGCTCGATTGGAGCGCACTGTTTCTGACCACGTTGCGCGGTATGGATCACAGCCAGGCGGGGCTGGGATATGCGCTATTCTCTATCACTATGACGCTCGGCAGGCTGAATGGCGATCGGATGGTCAACGCCATGGGAAGATACCAGGTGCTGTTATTGGGCAGCCTGTGTGCGGCGATCGGCCTGGTGTTAGCGATCTCCATCGACAACGTGATGACCTCGCTACTCGGCTTTATGCTGGTTGGCATCGGTGCCTCCAACGTGGTCCCCATTCTGTTTACCGCCGCCGGCAATCAGCAGGCGATGCCCGCTAACCTGGCTATTGCTTCAGTCACCACTGTCGGCTATGCCGGTATTCTCGCGGGCCCTGCGTTGATCGGCTTTATCGCCCAACTCTCTAGCCTGACGTTTGCCTTCGCCTGCGTCGCTACACTGTTGCTGGTAGTTACCGTAAGCGCTAAAGCGATCACTCGCTAACACGAAGGGTATAATGCAAAATAAACGACTGACTATCAGTTCCAGCTACATCACCCGCTGTTTCTGGCTGTTCATCGTGCTGCTGGCTGTGGCTCTTGGCTTGTATGGTTACAACTACACCAATGCCTACCTGGCGGAAAAGAAGTATTCCGTCAACACTATCGCCAATACCCTACAAAAGCGGATTGATAACTATCGCTATATCACTTACCAGATCTACGACCGATTTGGTAACACAACGGCGCAACCCGCCGAGGCCAGCCGCCAGGAAACCCGCCTGCATCCCGACATTTATTACGTTGAAAAATTGCGTAAGAAAACCGATGCGGTGATTTTTGGCAACCACGACAGCAGTACGTTGACGATGGTCGCCAACATTTCAGACTTCCTTGATGTCCGCTGGGGAGCCAAAACCGAAAGTTATACCCTGTACTACCTCAACGGGCAGGACAACAGCCTGAGCCTGGTGACAACCCAATCGCTGAAAGAACTGACCTCGCGGCTGAAAGAGAATTACCTCACCACGTTAGCCTCGGAGCGCCGGGCGGAAATGCTGCAACAGGCCAATATGCTGGATGAGCGCGAAAGTTTTTCAGGCCTGCGCAAGCAACGTTTTCAGAATGCTTATTCGTTTTCGATCCGCACGACCTTTAATCAACCTGGGCATTTAGCCACGGTGATCGCCTTTGATCTGCCGATTAACGACATCATTCCGTTGCATATGGCTCGCTCCAGCTTTCTGCTGTTGCCCGACAGTGGTGAGATAGATGAAAACACAGTACCCAGCGAAACGATCACCGATACCAACGTCGCATTGAAAGGCAGTTGGGTCGAATTTAGCATTGCACTGCCAAACGCGCCGCTAAAACTGGTTTACCGCGTTTCTGCCGTCAATCTGGCTATCGATCTGCTACGCAACAACCTCTGGTTGCTGGTGATTAACCTGCTGTTGATGGTGCTGTCGATGATGGGCATTTACTTTATTCGCCAACAATACATTCGGCCGAGCGAAAATATGGCCGCTGAATTGGAGAACGAGCGCACGCTGAATCGAGAAATCATCGCCAGCCTCCCCTCAGGTTTGCTGGTGTATGATTTTGCCAGCAACAGCGTGATTACCAGCAACAAAATTGCCGAACACCTGTTACCGCACCTCAGCCTGCAAAAAATCGCGCATATGGCTGAGCAGCATCATGGCGTGATTCAGGTCACGGTAAATAACGAAGTTTATGAAATCCGGATTTTCAACAGCCAATTATCACCAGAAACTTACCTGTTCCTGCTAAGCGATCAGGACAGAGAGGTGTTGGTCAACAAACGGTTGCAGTTGGCTCGCCGTGAGTACGATAAAAACGTCCAGGCACGCAAGCTGATGCTGCATAACCTGGGGTTCGAACTCAATCAACCGGTTCAGCAGATGCATGCGTTGGCCGAGCGCCTGCGCACGCCAGCCGACGAAGAACAGCAACAGACGCTGCTCAACCAACTGAATCTGGTTTCGTCGTCGGTGTTGAGCCTGATCGAAAATATCACCCTGCTTACCCGGTTGGAAACACAGGAGTGGCAGCCTTCGCTCCAGCCTTTCAGCCCTTCGGCCCTGATCGATGAACTGCTGTTGGATGCCCTGCCAGCGATCAATCAGAAAGGATTGGCACTGTTCAACCACTTCCAACTGGATGTTAACCAGCAATATATCGGCGATGCCAACGCATTGCGCAAAGTGATCTCGCTGCTGATTCATTACGCCATTATCACTACCGCCTACGGCAAGGTTACGCTGATCGCCGAACATGAGGTGGATCGCCCAGGCCATCTGCTGTTCCACATCAACGATACGGGTTCGGGCATTTCCGATGAGGAAATCAGCAATCTGACTTACCCTTTCCTTAGCCAGACCTTGGCCGATCGCTTCAGCCAAGGCTCTGGGCTGACTTTCTTCCTGTGTAATCAACTGTGTAAAAAGCTGAACGGCCGGTTGGATATCCACAGCAAAATCGACCTCGGCACGCGCTATACTATCCATGTAACCTTGGAGTTGAAAGAGAACGAACAGGAAGAAGAAGCGCAGGAAAAGTTGCTGGATGGGGTAACGACACTGCTGGACATCACCTCCGAGGAAATTCGCAGTATTGTCACTCGCCTGCTGAATGCTTATGGGGCCAATTGTATCGTTGCCGAAGAGCACCAACTTAATCGTGATTATGACGTGCTGCTGACCGATAACCCGCAGCAAGCCGATGACTATACGCTACTGCTAGCCAGCGATGAAACCGGCTGGCAGCGGCTCGACAAACGCTACATCCGGGTAAACTATAATCTGAGCGGCGCTATGATCGACGCTATTCTGATGCTGATGGAACAGCAGATGGCCGCACTGGATCAAGAGGAAAATCCGTTATCATTGAAGGCAGATGATATCCAACATTATGAAAAACAATTGAAATCAAGCGATTACTATGGTTTGTTTATTGATACAGTACCCGATGACGTCAAAAAACTGTATACTGAAGCGGACAGCAGTGATTTTACTGCACTGGCTCAAACCGCACACCGCCTGAAAGGCGTGTTTGCTATGTTAAATCTGCTTCCCGGCAAGCAATTGTGTGAATCGTTAGAACAGCACATCGCGGACGGTGATGCGCTTAATATCGAGAATAACATCAGTCAGATTGATTTTTTCGTCAGTAGACTGCTGCAGCAAGGTAGCCAACAACATGAATAACCTGAACGTAATTATTGCTGATGACCATCCTATCGTATTGTTTGGCATCCGGAAGTCACTTGAGCAAATTGAATGGGTGAATGTCGTTGGGGAGTTTGAAGACTCGACAGCGCTGATTAACAATCTGTCCAAACTGGATGCGAACGTGTTGATCACCGATCTTTCGATGCCTGGTGACAAATACGGCGACGGCATTACGCTAATTAAATATATCAAACGCCATTATCCGCAATTGTCGATCATTGTTCTGACCATGAACAATAACCCGGCAATTCTCAGCGCCGTGCTGGATTTGGATATCGAAGGCATCGTACTGAAGCAAGGTGCACCAACCGATCTGCCTAAGGCGCTGGCCGCATTGCAGAAAGGCAAGAAATTTACGCCGGAAAGCGTTTCCAAACTGCTGGAGAAAATTAATGCCAGCGGTTACGGTGACAAACGTCTTTCTCCGAAAGAGAGCGAAGTGTTGCGCCTGTTCGCTGAAGGCTTCCTGGTGACCGAGATCGCCAAGAAACTGAACCGCAGCATCAAAACCATCAGCAGCCAGAAGAAGTCGGCGATGATGAAGCTGGGCGTTGATAACGATATTGCCCTGCTTAACTATCTCTCCTCCGTCAGCATGACGCAGTTGGATAAAGACTAAGCTCCCAGGGGCTAACGAAAAAGGGCGCATCAGTTATGCGCCCTTTTGTTTTTTCTACACCTCTTCCGTTTCGATCCTGTTCCGCCGCACCTGCTGGCTGTAATAAGATAACGTCTGATTAAGCGTTTCCAAGGTTACCGGCTTCGACAGGCAATCATCCATCCCAGCCTCGATACAGCGCTGTTTCTCTTCCGCCAGAGCATTAGCCGTCACGCCAATCACCGGAGCGACAAAATGCAGCTGACGCAAGCGCTGCGTTAAACGGTAACCATCCATATTTGGCATGTTTACGTCGGTCAGGACGATATCCACCGTATTGTGATTCAAGACCGCCAACGCATCGACACCGTCATTAGCGGTAATCACCTGATAACCCAGCGAAGCCAGTTGATCAGACAACAAGCGGCGATTGATCGGGTGATCGTCCACCACCAGCAAACGGATATCTCCGTTATCCACCACGCTGGCTTTCGCTGGCAATGGCAGTTGTACCAAAGGTTTGAGATGCTCACTATCAACACCGAACAGGCTGTTCAATAACACAATGGTGTCCCGCGATGTTGAGGTGCTGTGTATCCAATAACCCGGATGCGTTTCCAATGAAGGCCCAATGTGCCCGATAGAAAATTCAATTTGTGCCAATAATGGTGTTGCCACTTGCAAGGGATAATCGCTGAGTAAAACATCACCCGCTGCCGTATCTTGCCCTTCATGGCGCAGTACGAGCGCGCCATACCCCCCGAGAATGGTCATCAGATAACTTTCCAACCGTTGGTTACGGATCTGCAACCACAGGGTTTTCCCCTGCCAGGTATCGCTGGCCTGTGGCAGCGGGAACTGTGCCCCGAATAGGGGAATGCGGATGTTGAACATACTGCCGAGCCCTGGCTCAGACTCTACGGCGATATCACCATCCATCAGGTTGATGAGTTTCTCGCAAATCGCCAACCCCAAACCCGTGCCCTGGAAGTGGCGCTGCACTCCGCTGCCGACCTGAAAGAAAGGATCGAACAAGCGGGGAATTTCTTTCTCTGGGATGCCTACGCCGGTATCGCGCACGCTGAACTCCAGATAGTTGTTACGGGTACACACTTGCAAAATGATGCAACCGGTGTCGGTGAACTTGATCGCATTACTCAACAGATTGGATAAAACCTGCTGCAAACGCACCGGATCGCCATGAAGCCGCTCTGGGACGTTTTGTTCGATGAAACAGTACAACCCGAGGTGTTTCTTCACCACCAGCGGCAGATAGTTACCCGCAATATGGGTGATCACTTCCAGGCAAGAGAACTCACGCGGCTCAATTTTTAGCTGCTCAGACTCAATTTTGGAGAAATCCAGAATGTCGCTGATGATCTTCAGCAACAGCCCCGATGAGTTGTTCATCGCATTAACCAAGCGCTCCACCCCTTGCGGCAGCGCCTTGGTCTGTAGCAGATCCAGGTTACCGATAATGCCGTACAGCGGGGTACGCAGCTCATGGCTAACGGTGGCCAGGAACATCGATTTCGACTGACTGGCCTGCTCCGCCGCCGCCGCCATCTCCTGCAACGACTCTTCCATCTTCACGCGAGCGCTCACATCCACCAGCACGCAGATCGCCACATCTTCATTACGATAGCGGGAATGCACAAAACTGATTTGCAGGTTGTTATTATTGCTGGTCATCACATCAACAAAGTTCGCCTGCTGTTCGCAGATAATCCGCGTAATGCGTTCGCGATCTTCGTGAGTCAACAGGTTGATATAGTTGTGCGCCAACTCATTACTCAGAATATTGCTGCCGTCACTGATACGCAGAATACAGATCCCGACCGGGGCCGAAGCCACGATCTTACGGTTGAACTGTTCATGTTCCTCAAGGCGGAAAGCATTCTCCTCCGCAGGCAGGAACATTTTGCGCTCAAACAGCCAAGCCAGGCTGAACAGCACAACAGCCGACAGTAAGTTCAACAGCACCGCATTAAGGATCAATACCTTGAAGCGCTCCGCTACACTCTTCACCGGCAGTGAATACACAATACTGAGCGATGATGGAGGCAATGCCTTCTTCATGATCAGATCGTGATAGCTATCGACATAGCCAAAATACGTGTGAGCCTGCGGATACATATAAAGCGAAGAGGCATAGCGATCGCCGTTTGACAGGCGCAACACTGGTTCACTGTTATCATCCAGCAGCGTGACGCTCACCGGCAGGTTGCCCGAAGTGATAAAATCCTCCAGACGAATGGTTTGCTCAATCCCCAGCAACGCTTCCAGCTTGTTGCCAATATAGATAGGCGTCAATACATACAGATAGCCGACATCTGGCCGTTGAGCGCTAGGGCTGACCCAGTAGAGATTATTACCTTTATCCAAGCTGTTGGTATTACGGTATTTCAGTATCTGCTCATGCAGCGATTTCAGGACGTTTTGCCGATCGGCCGTGGCATTGCTGCTGCCAAACTCCGCCATACACAGACTGTCACCGCCAATGAAAAACACCCGATTAAGATCATAGGCGGCAACAAAATTTTCTTTCCAGTATTGGATCAGGCTGTTCAGCGAAGTGAGAGATTCGTGATAAGACGTATTGAGGGCGCAGTTGGACTCAGGGTAAAGCGGAATAAAATTTAGCGGGGTACTATTTTTACCGTTAATGACACCGGTAAACACATCCAGACTGCCAGCCGAACGGTTAAGTCGATTTTCCGCCATATATTTGATATCGCGGATAATGTCAGAGGAATGGCGGATATACCCCTGCGCCTGATCGAAATTGAGGTTAAATTCCTGTCGGATATCCGATTCTTTCTCATGCAGGATATCCAGAATATAAAACGTCGTCAGCAACGCCCCCAGCGACCACAGCATGAGCGCCAGTACCCGGAACAGATAGCGGGAAATCTTTAAGGTGGTACGGAAAGAGGCTAAATATTTCAATCGGATACCATATCAACATGAGCGGTAATGCGCGTGTTCGTCACAAAAATAACGATTCCGGGAAACGCCGCTGGATCATACCGGCAATTAAACCATATAACTGAAAAAGGGCCTAGCATCGCTGCCAAGCCCTTTGTTTCACCGCCGATAACAGGCGTTATCTACGGTAAGCCTTATGCGTCTTCGTCATCCAAGTCGTCAGGCGCGATGTCGTCACCGTCATCAAGCGGCGTACTATCTTCTTCCGCTTCCGCAACACCCGGCTCGAGGCTATCCAATTCCTCGTCCTCAACCGGTTCTGCGACCCGCTGCAAGCCAACGACGTTCTCGTCCTCGGCGGTGCGGATCAGCGTCACGCCCTGGGTATTACGGCCAACCACGCTGACTTCCGCAACACGGGTACGTACCAAAGTACCGGCATCGGTGATCATCATGATCTGATCGGTGGTCTCCACCTGTACCGCGCCGACCACCCGACCATTACGCTCGCTCACCTTGATCGAGATAACCCCTTGGGTCGCACGCGACTTGGTAGGATATTCCGTCACCGCAGTGCGCTTGCCATAACCATTCTGGGTTACCGTCAGGATATCGCCTTCACCACGTGGAATGATCAGCGAAACCACGCTGCTGCCTTCACCGAGGTTGATACCACGCACGCCGGTGGCAGTACGGCCCATTGAGCGAACCTGCCCTTCAGGGAAGCGCACCACTTTACCGTTGGAGGAGAACAGCATCACTTCGTTGCTGCCATCGGTCAGATCCACACCAATCAGTTCGTCGCCCTCGTTGAGGTTAACGGCGATGATGCCCGCACTGCGCGGACGGCTGAATTCAACCAACGCTGTTTTCTTCACGGTACCGCTGGCGGTGGCCATAAACACATGGCAGCCTTCTTCGTACTCACGCACCGGCAGAATGGCGGTGATGCGTTCGTTGGCTTCCAGCGGCAACAGGTTGACGATTGGACGACCACGCGCACCACGGCTGGCTTCAGGCAATTGATACACCTTCATCCAGTACAAACGACCTCGGCTGGAGAAGCACAGGATCGTATCGTGGGTGTTGGCTACCAGCAGGCGATCAATAAAGTCTTCTTCTTTAATACGGGCGGCAGACTTGCCTTTACCACCACGACGCTGTGCTTCATAGTCGGTCAACGGCTGGTATTTCACATAGCCCTGATGCGACAGCGTAACCACCACATCTTCCTGGTTGATCAGGTCTTCGATGTTGATGTCAGAGGTGTTGGCTGTGATCTCAGTACGGCGATTATCACCAAACTGCTCGCGAACCGCTTCCAGCTCTTCACGGATCACTTCCATCAGACGATCTGGGTTTTCCAGAATAAAGATCAGCTCAGCGATCACGTTCAGCAGTTCTTTATATTCGTCCAGCAGCTTCTCGTGTTCCAGGCCGGTCAGTTTCTGCAAGCGCAGATCCAAAATCGCCTGAGCCTGCTGCTCGGTCAGGTAGTATTTGCCATCACGGATGCCGAATTCCGGCTCCAACCATTCTGGGCGCGCGGCGTCGTCACCGGCACGTTCCAGCATGGCACCCACGTTACCCAAGTCCCAAGGCTGCGCAATCAGCGCAACTTTCGCTTCGGCCGGGGTCGGCGCACGGCGGATCAGTTCGATAATAGGATCGATGTTGGCCAACGCAATCGCCAACGCTTCCAGGATGTGCGCACGATCGCGGGCTTTACGCAGTTCGAAAATGGTACGACGGGTCACCACTTCGCGGCGATGGCGAACAAATGCCTTCAGAATATCTTTCAGGTTCAACAACTTCGGCTGGCCCTGATGCAGCGCCACCATGTTGATACCAAAGGTAACCTGTAGCTGGGTCAGCGAATAAAGGTTGTTCAGCACCACTTCACCAACCGCGTCGCGTTTGACTTCAATCACGATGCGCATACCGTCTTTATCAGACTCGTCACGCAGCGCGCTGATGCCTTCAACGCGTTTCTCTTTCACCAGTTCGGCGATCTTCTCGATCAGGCGCGCTTTGTTCACCTGATACGGAATTTCATGCACGATGATGGTTTCACGGCTGGTTTTGGCGTCGGTTTCCACCTCAGCACGGGCGCGGATATACACTTTGCCACGGCCGGTGCGATAAGCTTCTTCAATACCACGGCGACCATTGATGATCGCCGCCGTTGGGAAGTCCGGGCCTGGGATGTGTTCCATCAGGCCTTCGATGCTGATGTTTTCATCATCGATATAGGCCAGACAGCCACTGATAACCTCAGACAGGTTATGCGGCGGAATGTTAGTCGCCATACCCACGGCGATACCGGATGAACCGTTAACCAGCAGGTTGGGAATTTTGGTCGGCATAACCGCCGGGATCTGCTCGGTACCGTCGTAGTTCGGCACGAAGTCGACGGTCTCTTTTTCCAGATCCGCCAGCAGTTCGTGAGCAATTTTCGACATGCGCACTTCGGTGTAACGCATTGCCGCGGCGGAGTCGCCATCGACAGAACCGAAGTTACCCTGGCCGTCCACCAACATATAACGCAGCGAAAACGGTTGGGCCATGCGGACAATGGTGTCATAAACCGCACTGTCACCGTGTGGGTGGTATTTACCGATGACGTCCCCGACGACACGGGCCGATTTCTTGTAGGGTTTATTCCAGTCATTACCCAATACATTCATCGCGTACAGAACGCGGCGGTGTACTGGCTTCAGTCCATCACGAACATCTGGCAGCGCACGCCCGACAATAACGGACATCGCATAATCCAGATACGAGCTTTTCAGCTCATCTTCGATATTTACCGGTGTGATTTCTCTGGCAAGGTCGCTCATGGAGCTGCTATCCCTCATACTGAATGATTCATCTGCCCTGGCATAGTGCCAAAGGGGTAAAACTATATCACAAAGCGCGCTTTACTGGAAAATATACCCGGCAACTTAGCGTTATTGGGGCAACTGCGCCGGAACATGTATAATCCGCACAATAGAAAACCAGGAGCCAATAACGCCCATGAATGCAGAATCATCCCGCCACGTGCAGAATGTTGATCACCAGGAGATCGCCAAGTTTGAGGCAGTGGCCTCACGCTGGTGGGATTTGGAAGGTGAGTTCAAACCGCTACACCGGATCAATCCGCTGCGCCTGAATTATATCATGCAACGCGCCAACGGCATTTTTGGCAAGAAGGTGCTTGATGTCGGCTGCGGCGGCGGTATTCTGGCCGAAAGCATGGCGCGCGAAGGCGCTGATGTCACCGGCCTGGATATGGGAGCCGAGCCGCTGCAGGTAGCGCGCCTGCACGCGCTGGAAAGCGGTATGCAAGTCACCTATGTGCAGGAAACTGTAGAAAGCCATGCGCAGGCTCACCCCCAGCAGTATGACCTCGTCACCTGCATGGAGCTGCTTGAGCACGTTCCCGATCCGGCCTCCGTGGTTCGCGCCTGTGCCCATTTGGTGAAGCCAGGTGGCCATGTGTTCTTCTCCACCATCAACCGCAATACCAAAGCTTGGCTGATGGCGGTGATCGGGGCGGAATACGTCCTGAAGATGGTGCCACAGGGCACGCACGATCATAAAAAATTCATCCGCCCTTCCGAGTTGATTGGCTGGGTGGACGGCACACCACTGCGTGAAAAGCATATGATTGGCCTGCATTACAACCCCATTACCGATCATTTCAAGCTGGGCCGTAATGTTGATGTGAACTATATGGTTCATACCCAGCACGAAGGTTAACCTAGCCGTACCGCTCCGGGGCTGGCTTTGCTGGCTCCGCTAAGGCTGAAGTTTAAGATAAACATCTAATTTTTTGGCTTTCGATCAAAAAACACGATGTAAAGGGTTTTTAAGAATATTAAATCAGATCAATATGCCGTTTTTTTCTAACGTTTAATAAAACGGCAAACGATCCAAATTTTCTGGATTTTAGCAAAATCTTATCCCGCTTATTGACAAGCTTGTCGTGCCAGTCACAGTGCGCACTTGGAACGGGCTGTAAGATTTCACCCCCAAGTTATCCACAAAATAGGTCGGTTTTGTTCACTTGCAAACGCCCTGCTTTCTCACTATCTTGTTACTCCATCGACACCCACCCCCTATATGTAGTGTTTACATACTGAGCAGAGCGACTACACTTTTTGCTTAGGGGAATCATACGGACAGGTAAAAATGAACCAAAGTCTACTTGTAACTAAACGCGATGGCCGTAAAGAGCGCATCAACCTCGACAAAATCCACCGGGTCATCGACTGGGCCGCAGAGGGTTTACATAACGTCTCGGTATCTCAAGTAGAGTTACGTTCACATATTCAGTTTTATGACGGCATCAAAACCGCCGATATTCATGAAACCATCATCAAAGCTGCCGCCGATCTGATCTCCCGCGATGCGCCGGACTATCAGTATCTGGCCGCTCGCCTGGCCATTTTCCACCTGCGTAAAAAAGCCTATGGCCAGTTTGAGCCACCAAAGCTGCACGCTCACGTGGTGCGCATGGTGGAGATGGGTAAATACGATAAGCATCTGCTGGAAGACTACACGACTGAAGAGTTCGAGCAGATGGGCTCCTTTATCGATCACTGGCGCGATATGAATTTCTCCTACGCGGCAGTCAAGCAGTTGGAAGGCAAATACCTGGTGCAGAACCGCGTGAGCGGCGAGATCTACGAGAGCGCGCAGTTCCTGTATATTCTGGTTGCGGCATGCCTGTTCTCTGGTTATCCGCGTGCCACGCGTCTGGATTACGTAAAACGTTTCTATGATGCGATTTCTACCTTCAAAATTTCTCTGCCTACGCCAATTATGTCTGGCGTACGTACTCCAACCCGTCAGTTCAGCTCCTGTGTGCTGATTGAGTGCGGTGATAGCCTGGACTCCATCAACGCCACTTCCAGCGCCATTGTGAAATACGTTTCGCAGCGTGCCGGGATTGGTATCAACGCTGGCCGCATCCGTGCGCTGGGTAGCCCGATCCGCGGCGGTGAAGCTTTCCATACCGGCTGTATTCCGTTCTACAAGCACTTCCAGACCGCGGTGAAATCCTGCTCGCAGGGCGGCGTACGTGGCGGTGCCGCTACATTGTTCTACCCAATGTGGCACTTGGAAGTAGAAAGCCTGCTAGTGCTGAAAAACAACCGTGGCGTTGAGGGTAACCGCGTGCGCCATATGGACTATGGCGTGCAGATCAACCGCCTAATGTATCAGCGCCTGATCAAAAATGAAGATATCACCCTGTTCAGTCCGTCTGATGTTCCAGGGCTCTACGACGCGTTCTTCGCCGATCAGGATGAATTTGAGCGCTTGTACACCCGTTACGAGAAAGACGACAGCATCCGCCAGAAACGGGTAAAAGCGGTAGAGCTGTTCTCACTGATGATGCAGGAACGTGCCTCTACCGGCCGTATCTACATTCAGAACGTCGATCACTGCAACACCCACAGCCCGTTTGATCCGCAGGTCGCTCCGGTGCGCCAGTCCAACCTGTGCCTGGAAATCGCCCTGCCAACCAAGCCGCTGGATGATGTGAACGATGAAAGCGGTGAAATCGCGCTGTGTACGCTGTCTGCCTTTAACCTGGGTGCTATCGATAGCCTGGACGATTTAGAAGAGCTGGCGACTCTGGCTGTGCGTTCACTCGACGCGCTGCTGGATTACCAGGACTACCCCATCAAAGCCGCTTACCGTGGCGCGATGGGCCGCCGTACCCTGGGCATTGGCGTGATCAACTACGCTTACTATCTGGCGAAGAACGGCGTGCGTTATTCCGATGGCAGTGCCAACAACCTGACTCACCGGACCTTTGAAGCTATCCAGTACTATCTGTTGAAAGCGTCGAACCGTCTGGCTCAGGAGCAAGGGGCTTGCCCGTGGTTCAATGAGACCACCTATTCGCAGGGCATCCTGCCGATCGACACTTACAAGAAAGACCTGGATGTTATCTGTAGTGAACCGTTGCATTACGACTGGGAAACTCTGCGTCAAGAGATTAAAGAAACCGGTCTGCGCAACTCAACGCTGTCTGCGCTGATGCCGTCGGAAACCTCTTCACAGATTTCCAACGCCACCAACGGCATTGAGCCACCACGCGGCCATGTCAGCATCAAAGCATCGAAAGACGGCATCCTGCGCCAAGTGGTGCCCGAGTATGAACGTCTGAAAGACAACTACGAACTGCTGTGGGAAATGCCGAATAACGACGGTTACCTGCAACTGGTTGGCCTGATGCAGAAGTTTATCGATCAGTCGATCTCTGCCAACACCAACTATGACCCAACCCGTTTCCCAGGTGGCAAGGTTCCGATGAAGCAGTTGCTGAAAGACCTGCTCACCACCTACAAGTTCGGCGTGAAGACGCTGTATTATCAGAACACCCGTGACGGTGCGGACGATATCCAGGAAGACATGCAGCCAGCCAAAGGCAGTGATGACGACTGTGAAAGCGGCGCCTGCAAGATCTAAGGTTTGCACAGCGGGCCAGAATTCTTCTGGCCCCTTTAATTCAGCACGGCACTAATGGATTCAAGCTTATGGCTTACACCACTTTTTCTCAGAACAAAAACAACCAGTTGCTTGAGCCGATGTTCTTCGGCCAGTCAGTCAACGTGGCGCGTTTTGACCAGCAGAAACACGAAATCTTCGAAAAGTTGATCGAGAAACAGCTCTCCTTTTTCTGGCGTCCGGAAGAAGTTGACGTTTCGCGCGATCGCATCGACTATCAGGCGCTGCCGGAACATGAAAAACACATCTTCATCAGCAACCTGAAATACCAGACCCTGCTGGATTCCATTCAGGGCCGCAGCCCGAACGTAGCGTTTCTGCCGCTGATTTCGATCCCGGAACTGGAAACTTGGGTGGAAACCTGGTCCTTCTCTGAGACCATCCACTCGCGTTCTTACACCCACATCATTCGTAACATCGTTAACGATCCGGCAGTGGTGTTTGACGATATCGTCACCAACGAAGAGATCCTCAAGCGCGCGAAAGACATTTCCGGCTATTACGACGAACTGATCGAAATGACCAGCTACTACCATCTGCTGGGGGTGGGTACGCATCAGGTTAACGGCAAAACCGTTACCGTGAATCTGCACGCCATCAAAAGGCTGTTGTATCTGTGCGTGATGAGCGTTAACGCGCTGGAAGCCATTCGCTTTTACGTCAGCTTTGCCTGCTCGTTTGCTTTCGCCGAACGTGAATTAATGGAAGGCAACGCCAAAATCATCAAGCTGATCGCCCGCGATGAAGCGCTGCACCTGACCGGTACCCAGCACATCATCAATCTGATGCGTTCCGGTGCCGATGATCCAGAGATGGCTGAGATCGCCGTAGAATGCCAGCAAGAGTGCTATGACCTGTTTGTGCTGGCGGCGCAGCAAGAGAAAGAGTGGGCAGAATACTTGTTCCGCGACGGCTCCATGATTGGCCTGAACAAAGATATTCTGTGCCAGTACGTGGAGTACATCACCAATATCCGTATGCAGGCAGTGGGTTTAGGCTCACCATTCCAGACCCGTTCTAATCCAATTCCGTGGATTAACGCTTGGCTAGTTTCGGATAACGTACAAGTTGCGCCACAGGAAGTGGAAGTCAGTTCCTATCTGGTGGGCCAGATTGACTCGGAAGTCAACGCTGACGACCTGAGCGATTTCGAGCTATAAGTGGCTGAACCAACCGTAACGCTGCGTGCCACCGGTACGCAGCTCTCCTGCCCCGAAGGTGAAAATTGCCTGCTTGAAGTGCTGGAATTGCACGACGTTGCGGTGGAATATCAGTGCCGCTCCGGCTATTGCGGCGCCTGCCGCATGAAGCTGCTGAAAGGTAAGGTTGCCTATCGTCAACAGCCGCTGGCATTTCTCAACGAAGGTGAGATCCTGCCCTGCTGCTGCATGCCGTTGATGGATATTGAGTTGGAAATATAAAGTCGGGTGCCTGAAACCCACGCCAGGATACCAGAAGGCGGGGTTTCCCCCGCCCAATGATTACCACTTCACATACAGGTTAACGACATTAGGATAGTGATATCCTTCTGGTAGATTGCCAACCCGCAAAACCGGTCTTTAATCATCCAGATAAATATTAAAACCGTAATGCATACAACCGTTAACGCATACAGCGCATGTTTTTTATACATGGCTTGCCTCCTTGCTGTGAAGGGGCTACCATACCGGTGTCTAGGCGGTAGTGGCAGCCCCATTCTGATTGAGAGTCAGTCTGGGGCTTTCATCTATTCGCCTTGTCACACAATGCCCAAGACGAACAGTCTCAAGCACCCGCAAAGAGTGTAACAGCATAATCCCACGCCGAATATCCCCTATAATATTATGATTAATAAGGGATATATCACCGTACTGAAGGCATTAGCTACTCAATGATTTCCACAATTTCCAACCAGCTATTCTTGCCACACACTTTTTCGCCATTCAACCAGCGGCGCAGCATATCCAACGCCAACATCGCCACCGATTCCTGACGCAACCGCAAACCATGGCGTGTTGCACGATAGCTCACGGTTTGGGCAACACCGCCCTTAGGCGTATGCAAGGCTACGCTGACGCGATCGCCTTCCAGTGCGCTAACCGCCAGCGCCAATGGTGAACCAGTGAGCTGAGCCAAAGACTGCGCGCGCGCCAACACCGTTTCCAGCGGCTCAGAGCAGTGCGCGGGCAGCAACTCGCCTCCTGCCAGCGGTGCCGCTGCGTTCTGCAACTGCAGATTGATTAAACCCGCGGTAAATTGCTCGCTCAGAGCCAATTTCAACCCCTGCTGCTGCAAACGTTCTGCCAATGATGCGGGTAATCCTGCCGTGCCTTCAAAAATCTTGTTGTCCCCCGCCACTTCGCGCACCCGCTCCCATGCCTGCTCCATCGCAGCCTGCTGAGTGCGTGGGCCTGTCAGCTTCAATTCAATAATCGGGCTGGAAGAACGATACCCCAGCACCACGCCTGGCGGTAATGCCATGCCGTCTAACTCAGCAGCCAGATCGCTTTCCGACGTACCAAAGGTGGTCAAACGCAAACATAGCGGGGGTTCTGGCAGAGTCAGATGTTGACGCAGACGCGGTAAAATCTGCTCTTCAACCATCACTTTAAATTCAGAAGGCACGCCGGGCGTGAAGAACATCTGGCATTTATTGAGCGTCAGTGCGAAGCCACAGGCGGTACCCACACGGTTATCCAACATTTCAGCATTGGCCGGGATCTGTGCCTGTTTACGATTAGATGCCGCCATCGGGCGGCCACGCTCCGCGAAGAAGGCTTCCATACGGGCAATCCATTCAGGATGCTCAACCAAACCAACGCCACAGGCATTGGCCGCAGCCAGCGCGCTGAGATCGTCGCTGGTTGGCCCCAAACCACCGTTGACGATCAGCACATCGGCGATGTGGCTGCGTTCCTGCAATATTTCCACCAAAGAGGAGAGGCTATCTCCTACCGTTTCGCGTCCGCTCATCGGTAAACCTTGCTGGAACAGATAATCCGCCAGCCAGGCCGCATTGGTATCTATAATTTGCCCATGCAGCACCTCATCACCGGTGCTGAGCATCTCCACCCTTAACATTGGTCTCTCCCGCATTTTTGACTCATCCATTTGGCTGCGATCGGCAACCCCGCAATTTGCAAGATGAAGGGTATGCAGAAGCCTGTAAACAACTTTTCACTGCGCGTGAAACGATATTGCTTATCTGAAGCATTTTTTACTGCCACAGCACCACCCTAGCATCGTAAAGATAAGTATACACTCTTCGTAACGTCGGTTTGACACAAAATGGGCAATCCACTATTCTGCCGCCCAAAGTCATAAGCTAGTAGAGAAAAATGTGAAGAATCGCACTCTGGGCAGTGTTTTTATCGTGGCAGGCACCACCATTGGTGCCGGAATGCTGGCCATGCCGCTGGCAGCCGCAGGGGTTGGTTTTGGTGTCACCTTGGCCCTGTTGGTTGGGTTGTGGCTATTGATGTGCTATACCGCCCTGTTGTTGGTGGAAGTTTATCAACATGAGCAGGCTGATACTGGCTTGGGCACGCTGGCACGGCGCTATCTGGGGAGCGGTGGTCAGTGGCTGACCAGTTTCAGCATGATGTTTCTGATGTACGCACTGACGGCCGCCTACATCAGCGGAGCCGGTGAACTGCTGGCAGTCAGTATTAGCCAATGGACTACGCAGGATTTCCCAACCTATCTTGGCGTGTTGCTGTTCACTCTGGTGGCAGGTGGCATAGTTTGTGTCGGCACCCACTCGGTCGATCTGTTCAACCGTATTCTGTTTAGCGCCAAAATCATCTTCCTGATCGTGATGCTCGGCCTGATGATGCCCTATATCCATCAAACCAACCTGATGACGCTACCGCTGGAACAAGGGCTGGCGCTTTCGGCTATTCCAGTGATTTTCACTTCGTTTGGCTTTCACGGTAGCGTACCCAGCATCGTCAACTATATGGGCGGAAACGTCCGCAAACTGCGCCGGATCTTCATCATCGGCAGCGCCATTCCGCTGGTTGCCTACATCTTCTGGCAGTTGGCTACGCTGGGCAGCATCAGTTCTAGTACTTTCGTCGGCATTCTGGCGCAACAGGCCGGGCTAAACGGTTTATTGCAGGCCGTACGCGGCGTGGTTGCCTCCCCGCATGTGGAACTGGCCGTACACCTGTTTGCCGACTTGGCACTGGCGACCTCATTCCTCGGCGTTTCACTCGGGCTGTTTGATTTCCTGGCCGACTTGTTTAAACGTCAGGACAATGCGCGTGGCCGCTTGCAAACCGGCTCCATTACTTTCCTGCCGCCGGTGGCGTTTGCGCTGTTCTATCCGCGTGGATTTGTGCTGGCATTGGGATTTGCAGCCATTGCGCTGTCGATACTGGCCCTGCTGCTGCCTTCGCTATTGGTCTGGAAAACACGCCAACAGCATCAAGCCAATTACCGTGTCTGGGGCGGTACACCGGCACTGGCGCTGGTGTTTGTCTGTGGAATAACGGTGATTGCCATTCAACTTGGCATCGCCAGCGGTATGTTGCCAGCGGTAGGGTAACGGCTGAATGTGGGGGCAGATGCCCCCATCATGATCAGAAGCTCAGACCTGCACCGATATACAGGCCATCGGCCACCTTGTTGTCGCGGTGGCCATCTTTACCTTCAATGTTGGCATAACGATAGCCTGCATTGACGTTGAGAGGGCTGAAAACATTCCAGCGCAGGCCGCCGTTGACTTCGTTATACGCCTTAACGCCGCTGGTCAGCGATTCTGGGGCAAAATAACCTTCACCGTACAGACTGAAATAGCGATTGAGGGTCCACTGCAAGCCGCCACCCAACGCGAGCGCCGCGCCGCTCTTACCGTCATTTGGGCTAAGGTAAAGCGCCTTACCGCCCACGGTTGCCATCAGCGGGCCAACCGGCAGGCTAAACCCCAACCCCAGGCTGCCGACGTTACCGTCATGATCGCTGCGTAACCAGTTACCGCTCAGTGCTAAACCGGTGGTTGAGGTACCCATGCCAATGCCCAGATTGGTGTAATGTTGCCCTGCCTCACCATTCATGCTGATGGCATTAGCCGACCCCGCCACCAACAGTAAACCTGCGGCACATGCGACTAAAGTTTTCTTCATCGTTGTTTCCTTTCGTCCTTCATCATCAGGAAGTGATGATGTATTACCCTGAAAATAGCGCGGTGATGAGTGTAACCGAATCGTCACGCTATCGGCGGTAATTTAAAGCAAAAATCTTCCAATTTTTCAATAAATTGTAAATAGATGAAAATCAACCAACCCCGTATCGCAACGATAACCGGTGCCTATTTGCCCCTGGTCGAGAATAGGACTACAACTAGTAATGCCATTGATATAAGCCAGCAACCTAGGGCTTTTCATTAATTACGATTATGTCCCCCCGAGTATGAGCAATCAACTTAACTGCAATACAGTAAGGAGCAATTGATGAGCAAGAAAGGATTAACCACTGCGGCCGGTGCACCCGTTGTTGATAATAATAATTCGATGACCGCCGGGAAACGTGGCCCACTGCTGATGCAAGACGTGTGGCTGCTGGAAAAACTGGCCCACTTTGATCGTGAAGTGATCCCAGAACGCCGCATGCATGCCAAGGGTTCCGGTGCATACGGCACCTTCACGGTGACTCACGACATCACCCAATACACTCGCGCAAAAATCTTCTCCGAGATTGGCAAAAAAACCGAGTTGTTCGTTCGCTTCTCTACCGTAGCCGGTGAGCGCGGTGCCGCCGATGCCGAACGTGATATTCGTGGCTTTGCGATGAAGTTTTACACCGAAGAAGGCAACTGGGATCTGGTGGGCAACGATACGCCAGTGTTTTATCTGCGCGATCCGCTCAAATTCCCCGATCTCAACCACGTGGTAAAACGCGACCCGCACACCAACCTGCGCAACCCGATTTATAAATGGGATTTCTTCTCGCACCTGCCGGAAGCCCTGCACCAGTTGACCATCGACTTCAGCGATCGCGGCCTGCCCAAGTCTTACCGCCATATGCACGGTTTCGGTAGCCATACGTTCAGTTTTATCAATGCTAATAACGAGCGGTTCTGGGTGAAATTCCACTTCCGCTGTGAACAAGGCATCGAAAACCTGATGGATGATGAGGCAGAAGCGATCATCGCCAAAGACCGTGAAAGCTCGCAACGCGATCTGTTTGACGCGATCAAACAGGGCAATTTCCCGCGCTGGACGCTGCAAGTCCAGATCATGCCCGAGCACGAAGCCTCACAGACCCCGTATAACCCGTTTGACCTGACCAAAGTCTGGCCACACAGCGACTATCCGCTGATCGAAGTTGGTTTCTTCGAGTTGAACCGCAACCCGGACAACTACTTCTCCGAAGTAGAGCAAGTGGCGATGAACCCGGCCAACGTGGTGCCAGGCATCGGTTTCTCACCGGACAGAATGTTGCAGGGCCGTTTGTTCTCCTACGGCGATGCACATCGCTACCGCCTGGGAGTCAACCATCACCAAATCCCGGTCAACGGTGCCAAATGCCCGTTCCACAACTATCACCGTGACGGCGCGATGCGCGTAGACGGCAACAGCGGCAACGGCGTCACCTATGAGCCAAACAGCTTTGGCCTGTTCCAGGAGCAACCGGACTTCAGCGAGCCACCGTTGAGCCTCGAAGGTGCGGCGGATCACTGGAATCATCGCGAAGACGACGATTACTACAGCCAGCCACGGGCGCTGTTCAACCTGCTGAGCGCTGAAGAGCATCAGCGTATGTTCACACGCATTGCCGATGAGCTGTCGCAGGTGCCAGAACAGATCCAGCGCCGCCAGGTTGACCTGTTCGCCAAGGTGCACCCAGACTACGGTGCCGGTGTCGCCAAGGCGTTAGGTTTGAAATAATCAGTTAAGGCTAGCCCTCTCCTTCGGGGCGGCTTCTCATACACATATCAGATTACGGCCATTTGGTCGTAATCTGACAAATATAACCATCTGATTTTAAAATAAATACTCTCACGCCGGCCTTAGACAACTAGAATAATGCACATAAAAAAACCACAAGATAGCCAGAACAACCAGTTTTCCAAGTACCGGGCGAGGGATGCTTCAATTATCACTGGCAATTCCGTTTTTAAACAATGCACAGCCACCAGCGGATAAACAGGGACTGTCATTTCCTTGTCATAATACAAATAACGCAGCAGTGCGCATTAGCGGACAATTAAATAATTGACAGTACAATTTCGCCGTTTCAGCATTATTAGTATTCACGGTATAGTCTGGCGTGATATCGGGGAGAATAGTGATATTACGCTGATGTTCGGCCACTTCCAAACACTGTTTATTGGCAGCAGCAACTAGCTCTTATAACAGGAGGGACAATCATTGTCTTTTAGTACGCTTGCGCTACTGATAACACCAATAGCAATTACATTCCCTTTTATTTGAAATGAACAATATTTAAACAGGCTGATGCGAGAATACCTATCGCATCAGCACTGAAATTATATTCTAAAAAAAACGTATTAATTTAGAATATTATGCACATTTAACCAGATCGGCTGATTCACTCGTCGTGCTTACGACGTTGCCGTTCTTATCTACGCATGTGTTTACTTCCATGCAAACTGTAGGTGAAGTTTTCTCGAAGCTAACAGTACAAACCGGAGCGGCGGTACCGCCAACAATGACGCTAGCTTCAGATAAATTAATTTTCTTCACAATATCATCCTTATATAAAATTGAAAATAAATTAAACGTTCCCCCATCGCTATAATAGCAACAAATTCACGCTCACTATAAAGACACAAGATTTATGCCTTTATTAAAGCATAAACAAGCGGGTACTTATAGGACACCATCTGCGTATGCCGTTAAGAATAACCTCACACATGAGATTAATCAATATAATTATTACTGTAATAACAAAGCCTCACCTTATTAGTTATGTTTTCAAAAAAGGATATTTCTTGTTTTTCACAAGAATAAATCCTCTATTAAATCTCGTGATCTTTTTAAATAAGGGCAACAACAGGAAATACATTATGGATATTTCTTATATACACACGTAATTATTGAAGCGGCATGATTCTCTAATCAATAAGGATCATGCTCAACGCTATGATTTCAGCACTGAATAATGAACAAAAAATAACCTCTGAGGCGCTCCCGACAAATACTTGCCAGAGCAAATATCCACGGGAGCATCTTCGCTACCCCCATGGTGTTCTGCAAACCGCTGTCCTACACGGGTATGAGCCGTTGTACGAGTATTATCCGCTTAAGCGGCCTTGTTTTTCAGCGAGACCCCTTCAACTGCTCAACTACCCACTGCCGTAAGCGGCGGCGCGAAATCTTGATACCGCCGGTTTTCAGTTCGTCACGTAGAGCAAACAGCGCGATTGGCCGCTGGAAATTGGCCAGCAAGGCATCCGCCCATGCCAGCAAGGCATCCAGCGTCAACTCACCTTCGTAGTCAATCACCGCCACTGGCCGCTGGCCGAACTCGGGATCGTCAACCGGCACGATAAACACTTGCAGGATCTGCGGATGCGCTGCCAGTACCCGTTCAACGTCTTCGGGTTGCACCCCTTCACCACCGCTGAAGAACAGATTGTCCAACCGACCGATAATCCGCAGTTCGCCCTGCTCCATCGCACCACGATCGCGCGTGTGGAACCAGCCCTGCTCATCGGCGATCGGCAGCAGCGCCCCTTGGTGCCAATAACCCAGCGCCAGGCTTGGCGAGCGGATCCACACCTCCTGATCCACCAGCCGTATCTCGCGGCCATACAGCGGCAAGCCTACGCCCGGCCGTTCGTCGGCGCGTTTGGCGCATACCGTGGAAGCCAGTTCGGTTAGACCGTAACCGCACCAGCAGCGGATCCCCATCGCCTCTGCCTGCTGAGTGAGCGAAACCGGGATCATCGCCCCACCGAGCAGCACCTCTTTCAACGCATGTTCGGTCATCGGTTCAGACAGCAAGCGCCATAACTGGGTCGGTACCAGAGAAGCATGAGTGCAACCAGCCAGCGCGTCGGCCAACGGCTGCATATCACGCACCACCAACTGCGCACCTGCCACCAGCCAGCGCCAAATAATGCCTTGCCCAGAAACGTGGAACAGCGGCAGAGAAAGCAACCAGCGATCCTGCGGCTGAAAGTCCATCAGATGCAGCACACCTTCGGCGCTGGCAAGGTGCCCGGCATAGCTGTGTGCGGCCGCTTTTGGCAAGCCGCTGGAACCGGAGGTCAGCGTCAGCGTTGCCAACCGTTGTGCATTCCACGGTAGCTCTTGCAGAGGGTATGCCGTTCCTGCTGATGACGATAATCGGATAATTTCAGGCGCTAGTTCGGGTAAACCATCGGGGCTGAAAGCAAAAGCAATATCCAAATCCGGCAATAACGCAGCCAACATAGAAGTAGGCAACGCCGGGTTAAGCGGCAACACGCGTGCCCCGCATTGCAGCAATGCCAAATAAGCCAGCAACAATGGATAGCTGTTTTTACCACACAGCACCACACCACAGCCCGGCAAAACCCCTTGCTGCTGAAAATCCGCCGCCAGCAGATCAACCTGCCGTTGCAGCTCAAGCCAGCCGATCGGCTGATGCCCAACGATCACCGCCGTCGCCTGCGGGTTCTGAGCGGCCCAATAGCGCCACGGCCAGTCGTTTAGCTGCGCCATAAGCACTCCAGCGCATCCGTACCGAGCAACGGCAGCGTACTCTCTGGCCAACCGCGCATCAGCTGCGCCTGCATCAGGTTCAAAGTATCCAGCCCCGGTACGGTATCCGGCGTCAGCCAATGGGCAATGCGTGCCAGCTGCGTTAGCCCCAGACTGGATTCAATGCTGGAGCTGATCACTGCGACTAACCCCGCTTGGTGCGCCTGCTCGATCAGTTCACGGCAGCGGTTCAAGCTGCCGACCAGCGTTGGTTTGATAACAATCGCGGCCACACCCGGCTCGGCCTGCACCACAAAGTCCGCTTCACGCACGCTCTCATCCCAGGCGATAGCAATACCGGTTGCCTGCGCAAAATCCCGCGACTCATCACGAGTTTTGCAGGGCTCTTCCAGAAATGCGATGCGATCGCGCCATGCCGGGTTGACATACTTGGCAAAGCTGTCGGCCTTGGCGCGCGTCCAACTGCGGTTGGCATCCAGCCGCAATTTAAGATCTGGCAAAGCCTCTAGCAGCACGTTGACCACCATGCCATCGCGCACCGCCTCATACAGGCCCACTTTCACCTTGGCTACCTTCTCGCCCGGCAATGCGCTCAGCACCGCAAACAATTCGTCGGGATCGCCGGTACAAAGCGGAGCCTTGCGATAGTCGGCCTGCAACGGCAACTGCTCTGCCAATTCAGCCAACGCGCAACTGGTGCCGAAAGCCACCGACGGCGGTTCGCTGGCAGCGCTGGCCTCACCCACCAGCCACGCCTGTAGCCAGATTAAGGCGGCCTGCTGTGCCTGCTCGAGCGTTTCCTGACTGAATTCCGGCAGCGGCGCGATCTCGCCCCAACCCTGCTGATCCCCCTGTTGCAGGTGGATCAGTAAGCCATCACGGGTTTTTAACCGCTGGTTGCGCAGCACCACGCCCGCCTCCATCGGCAGGCAGTAACGGTAAAGGGCTGCGTTACGAGTTAGCGCGGTCATTACGGATTACGCTTGAATTTGCTGAAGTCCGGCTGGCGCTTTTCATTGAATGCGTTGCGCCCTTCCTGACCTTCGTCGGTCATATAGAACAACATGGTGGCGTTACCCGCCAGCTCCTGCAAACCTGCCTGGCCGTCACAGTCGGCGTTGAGCGCTGCTTTCAGGCAGCGCAAGGCCATCGGGCTGTTTTGCAGCATCTCACGGCACCAGCGCACGGTTTCTTTTTCCAGATCCGCCAATGGCACCACGGTATTGACTAAGCCCATATCCAACGCAGCCGCAGCATCGTACTGGCGACACAGGAACCAGATCTCACGCGCTTTTTTCTGGCCAACAATGCGCGCCATGTAAGAAGCGCCCCAGCCGCCGTCAAAGGAACCAACCTTCGGCCCAGTCTGGCCAAAAATGGCGTTATCGGCCGCAATGGTCAGATCGCACATCATATGCAATACGTGACCGCCGCCAATAGAGTAACCAGCCACCATCGCCACCACCGGCTTCGGGCAGGTGCGGATCTGGCGCTGGAAATCCAGCACGTTCAGGTGGTGCACGCCGCTGTCATCACGATAGCCGCCGTAGTCGCCCCGCACTTTCTGATCGCCACCGGAGCAGAAGGCCTTGTCACCAGCACCGGTAAGAATGATAGTGCCGATCCCATCGTCATAACGCGCGTTCGCCAACGCATCGATCATCTCTTTCACCGTATGCGGGCGGAAGGCGTTACGTACCTGCGGGCGGTTGATGGTGATTTTGGCAATGCCATCGCTGGATTTGTGGTACAGGATGTCCTCGAAATCGCCGGAACAGTCCTGCCACTCAATGGCGGCGTACAGTTGTTCTTCATTGGGATACAGCATGTTCAGTTCCTTTATTATCAAGAAATTCATGTAACGCGGCGGCAAAATCCGCCGGGTTCGCTAAATGCGCGTTATGTCCGGCCAGTGGCACGGTACGCAGCGGCAAACCGGCATCGCGCGCCAGCATTTGAAATTTGTGATCATCAACGCCACACAGCACCCGCATCGGCAGCGTCAAACGTTGTAATTGTGGCACCAACCACGGCTGCCGCCCGAGCGAAGTGGCTTCCAGCATATCGGCCACCGCCGAGCCAATATTGGCAGAACGGGCTGAGATCAGCGCTTCACGGTGTACCGCGCTCAGATCGTCAAATATCGGTTGCTGATACCAATCCAGCAGCACCTGCTCAATAGGTTCAGCGCGAAAACGACTGGCCCAGTTGGCATCATGGGCACGGCGCTGAGTGCGTAGTTCTTCGCTCTCCAACCCCGGATTACCGCCTTCGACCACAATCCCCTGCAACCCCTGATGCTCACCGTAGCAAGCGTGGTACATGGCAATCCGGCCGCCGAGCGAATAGCCCACCAGCCAGTAACTTTCAATTTTGTGATGTTGCAGCGTGGCGGTGATTTGCCGGCTGATATCGGCAAAGTCCTCGCAGGGCTGGGCAGCAGAATCCCCATGGCCGGGCAGATCGATCGCCAGCGAAGGCCACTGCTCGCAGCGAGAAGCGATAACCCGCCACTCATTGTTGTTGCCCAGCAGGCCATGCAACCAAACCAACCACGGGCGATGGCTTTCGCCCTGTTGTAAAACGCGTGAAGCCAGCATCAGTTCACCACCTTGTGTTGTACCAGATGTTGTAACGTCTCTGCGCCATCGCTCGGCGGCACCTGCAATTCAATTAACGTCGTTCCTTCGCGGCACCAGCCCTGCTCCACCGCCTGTTGCAACTGCTGCCAATTTTGCGAGCAGGCGTAATTCAGCTGGAACATTGCCGCCGCATGGCTAAAATCCACGTTCTGCGGCATACAGTAAAAACGCTCGCGCTCCAATTCCGGCGTTGGCAGCAGCGAGAAGATCTGGCCACCGTTATTATTCACCACAATCAACACCATCGGTGCAGAAGATTGGCGCAGCAATGCCAACGCATTCAGGTCATATAACGCGGAAAGATCGCCGACTACCGCCAGGGTGGGTTTAGCCGTGGCGCGCTGCACGCCTGCGGCGGTGGAAATCAGCCCATCAATGCCGCTGGCTCCGCGATTGCTGAACACAGGATAACCGGCTGGCAACTGTGCCAATGCGTCGATCAAGCGCACAATCAGGCTATTGCCGAGAAACAGTTGGCCGTTTTCTGGCAATAGCTCCGGCAACCGGTGAGCCAGTTGCGCCTCACCGAAGCGATTGACCAAATATTCAGACACAGCATCAAAAGAATTCTGCGCCAAGGCTGCCAAATCTTCAGCCCACGGCGCACCTATCTGTGCCGGGTGTAGATCGAGCCACTCGCCCACGGCGGCGTGAAGTCGGCGGCCACGATGGTGCGCCGGATCGAGCCGACCAGGCAGTGAATCAATCAGCCAATATTCCTCTGGTTGGCAATGCTCTTGCCATTTCAGCAGGCGTTTGCCGGTCAGGCTGCTGCCAAACTGCACCACCAGTTGCGCATTTTCCAGCAATTGGCGCGCCTGTGGTTGCGCCAGCCACAAATCGGCACAGGGTAAAGGTTGACCGGTTTGCGAAAGGACGTCACCAATCAATGGCCAACCCAGCATGTCGGCCCATTCGGCCAACCGCACTCCCTCTTCAGCGCTCATACGCCCGGCGATCACCACCCCACGCTTTTGCCGCCAGACAAACCAATCTGGCTGTTGCAATACCTGATGCGCATCCACTTCTCGCAGCCAAGGCTGGGCCCCTTGCCACCAATCGCCCAATGCCGCCGACCATTCGGCATACTGCTGCTCATCACCGCCATACAGCGGTTCGGCAAACGGGCAGTTGATATGCAACGCACCGTGCGACAGGCGCGCCATCGCGCTATCTAAAGTAGAAACCAGCCAGCGGGCGGGAATATCCGCGCTAGGGCGTGGCAAATCAATATTCAGCGTTGGGTGGCTCGCATAGAGACCCGGTTGGCGAATCGCCTGATTGGCACCGCAATCAATCAGTTCTGGCGGCCGATCGGCAGTGAGAAAGACTAATCGCTCACCGGTCAGCCCGGCTTCAATCAGGGAAGGATAGAGATTGGCCGCAGCGGTGCCAGAGGTGACGATCACCGCCACCGGTTCGCGCGCCGCTTTTGCCAGGCCGAGCGCCAAGTGGCCCAGCCCACGTTCATCAAAATGGGTATGGCAGGTAAAAGACCTGTTGGCAGCCGCCGCCAGCGTCAAGGGTGTGGAGCGCGATCCCGGAGCGATACAGATATGCCGCACCCCATGGCGTGCCAGCGCTTCTAACAGCAACGCCGCCCACCGGCGATTAAAAACACTTGTCGACATAGTTCGCTCACGAGTCAGTAAACAGAAGTTATACTCGGAGGATAACTAACAAGAGGTATCACTCCAGGGGCTATAACTCTAAATTATATAAGTAATCATCTTTGCGGCTTTTGCGCTGGCGCAAAAACGCCGTAACTCTCCGTGGCAGGCTGAGCCGGAATACATCAATTCCGGTTCAGAGGCCGCCTTCTGGTTGCAGAAGAGTCCGCAAACCGGCTACTTTATTTTCGATTTCCTGCCACTCTTCGGCCGGATCCGAACCGGCAACAATACCCGCACCAGCATAAAGTTGGACCTGATCACCATCGATCTGGGTGGAACGCAGCGCCACACAAAATTCGGATTGCTCAATAGACAAATAACCGGCCGATCCGGCATACCAATGGCGAGAGAAAGGTTCATGCAGGCGGATAAAGTCACGTGCTGCCTGGCGTGGCAACCCGGCCACCGCAGCGGTAGGCTGAAGCCGTTGCAGGCAGTCGGCGTCGTCACCACGGTTCAGTTGCCCTTCAATCCGCCGCCGCAGGTGCTGTACTTTACGCAAGCGCACCACTTCGGCGGGCAAAACGTCTACCGCACTGGCGCCCCCTTGCAAGCGCTGGCAGATATCATCCACCACCAGTAGGTTTTCCTGTTGGTTCTTGGCATCCTGCAGCAGCCACTGTGCCAACGCGCGTGCCTGTTGCTCATCCGTATGGCTGGCAACGGTGCCCGCCAGCGCTTCGGTCAGTAAATGCTGCCCTTCACGCAGATACAATCTTTCCGGGCTTGAACCAAGAAAGGCCGAATGCGCATCGAAACGCATCATAAAATGGTAGCAACGGTGGTTAACCTTGCGGCTGGCGGCCATCAACGCGGGTGCAAACAGCGGGCTTGCCAGCGTCAGCCGCGTGCTGCGTGCCAACACCACCTTATCGAGCTGCTGATGTTCGATCGCGGTCAGCGCCTCACGCAGCATAGCGTCCCAAGCTGAACGCTCTGGCTGATGCAGCACCGATTGCACCGTTACCTGCAAATCCGCGATCGGTTTTGCCGCCGCCAGTTCCTCAAGCCAGCGGCTGGCGGCAATAGCGTCTTCATGCAATGAGGATTCAGAAAACAGATTCAGCGTCAGTTCACCCTTGCCGCTGCAACTCTGGATCTCCACACGCGGCAACAGCAGCAACGCGCTGTCGTCAAAAGCGTTCAGCCCCCACAGGCGAGCACCGGGATGTGCATGCAGAAACGCCTGCGCCGGCAAAGGATGCGAGAATTGCCTGACTGCGCCACATACCGCAGCTTCTCGCCGCGCTTCACGATGGCGCCAATAAAACTGCGGGAATAGCGTTTGTGCCGCCAACCACTCAAGTAACGTGGCGGCCAGGCGATCGGGAACCGGTAATGTTATCTGCCGAAATCCGGCTTCAGAGGGGAAACCCTGCGCAAGCTGCTGACGTAACTGCCGCAACAATCCCGAAAGTTGTTCCACTGCAACCTCATTAACCAAACTTAATGTGGGGAATTATACGGTAAATCAAAACCGGCGGGCGGAAAAATACCGTCAGCGTCTTGGCATATCAGCCAGTTGCTTATGGATTAACCGTGAAGAGTAATTTTCAAGCTACAGGTAAGAGGCAATCAAAGATAACGCTGTATTAATGAAGAGGATTTCTTAAAAAAAAACAGCGTGCAAGCACGCTGGAAATAGTACACAACACCAGGGAAATCGGCAGTAACGCGGGTTATCCTTATTGGTTTTAACGCGGGAATTTCGCTCGCATTACCAGTAGACCCAAGGCCAGGCAAACCACAGCGCTGACCATAAATAACAGATTGACCGCCAGATGCAGGCTGGCATGGTCGATCACTACACCCAACAGAATAGGTACCCAGTTGGCAATATAAGCGATCACATAAAACAGCGAGATCAAACGCGCATGGCAAGCCTTGGGTGAAATCAGGTTCACCAGCGTCGCACTGCCAACAAAAATTGCTCCGTAGGCATAACCCGCAATCACCATGCCCACCGCAGCCAGGCCCAATGAATGGATCAGGATCGCCTCGGCAAACACCACCACAGCCAACGCCTGCGCCAGGCAACCAAACATCAACGAATAGCGCGCATTAAAGCGACGGCTTAAAATCTGACTGATACCGGCAATCACCAGATACACCGCAATCACATAGCCATAAACACCACGGCTTTGTATACCCAACAGCTTTTCCGCCACGCTGGGGCCAATTGCCAGAATGCTCGCCGCCACCGCCCAGCAGATGAATAACGCCCCAGCACACAGGAAGAATTGACTGCCGGTGGCCCGCAAGCCATCCGCCAAACTGCTTTTTTCTACTACAACTTCCGCAGCCTGCCCGCTGCTTGGTGCAATCACCACATCCTGTGGCCACTTCAGCATCACGCCCAACGCCGCCGTAGCCGCAACGGCCATAATGATGACAAACGGCAGCGACGTGGTATAGAACCCGGTCTGCAATGCGACACCGCTGAAAATCGGCCCCAGTGCCAGCCCGGTGGTAAACGACAGCGTGGCGATCAGCGCGGCGTTTTTGCCCCCGTCCTTCGGGCCAAAACGCACCAGTGCAATATTGGCCGCACCGGTCAATGCCCCAGTGCCAATCCCTGCCAGCAAGCGTGCGATAAACAACATGAGAAATGAATCCGCCAGCGCAAATAGCAGAGCTCCAACCAGCACCACCAGTAACGCCGGGACAATCATGCTGCGCAGATCTTTCACCTTTCCGGCCAGGTTGCCCACGCCGAACAGAGAAATCAGCACACCCGCAGCATAAGCACCGTAAATAACCGTCAGGCTTACCGAAGTTAAAGCCAGTTCATGCTGATAAAGGGGATAAAGCGGCGTCGGTGCACTGCTGTTCAGCAGCGCAGACATCAATGCCAGCGCTAGAAACAGCAGAATAGCAAAACGCGAAGAACTCGAGTCCGTTCTAGTTGATCCATCAACAGCCACACCGTCTGACATTATCCTCTCCCGAAACGATCAAGCCTACGCCTGCAATAAACCGCGCTTTCCGAAAGTAGCCCCAATCAGAAAACGCGCTCATCATACCGTTCGGATCTAACTGCCAAAATAGCCAATAACGCATCACAGTGATTCATTAATGCATGCATTTAGATGCAAAATTACACCGATGCGGTTTTGGCGGCGGCTTTTGCTGGCGCACGCCGCAGCATGGCCAACGCCCCAGAGAGAATGATCAATGCCATGCCAACTGCGGCAATCGAAGACAGTGCTTCTGCAAACATCAGGTAGCCGAGCAGCGTGGAGAAAATAATGGTGCTGTAAGAAAGTATGCTGACAATCACCGCGTTACCGCTGCCATAGGCGCGGGTCATGGTGATTTGTCCCAGGCTGCCGAAGATACCGATGGCACAGACGCACAGCAACGTGGCGGCATCCAGTGCCGAGAACCCGACGATCAATGCCATCACAACGCCCACCAGCGTTCCCACCAGGGAGAAATAGAACACCACGCGCAGTTCAGGTTCACCGGCGCGTACCAGTTTACCGACGTTAAAATAGGCCAGCGCGGTTAATAACCCGGAAAACAAACCGATTAACGTCGCCGCAAACTCACCGTGCGGTACATCCGGGCGCAAAAGAATCAGGATACCGACAAAACCCAGCAAGACGGAGAACAGCAGTTTACCGGTCAGTTGACCTTTGGTCGTTACGAAAACGATCACCGACTGAAAGATGGGATTGGTATAACCGAGGGTCGCCGCCGTGGCGATAGGCAGATGAATCAGCGAGTAGAAACCGCAGTACATGGCGGCATTGCCGATGGCAGCACGCTTCATATGCAACCCAAGATGCTGGGTACGGAAACCGATATTCTTGATTTGAATCAGCGCTGCCACTATCGCCACGTTGATAAATGAACGATAGAAAATGATGTCAAAAAAACCGACCTTCGCTGAAGCCAGTTTGATACAGGCCCCCATCAATGCGAAAAACGCACTGGCAACGACCATCCATAACGCAACCATGATTTCCCCGGAATGCGGCCCAATCGGGCCGCGAACTCATTTATACCCTAAATAATTCGAGTTGCAGGACAAAAGCGCAACGCGTTTTTGAACAGCACTTGTGCTGGCCCCACAGGGGCGAGGCCCAAACTTGGGCCGAGTAACGCGACAAGCTCGTGACAAATGGGTCGTAGACCGATTTGAACAGCGCTTGCGCTGGCCCGTAGGGTGAGCCTCATTAATGAGGCTCATAATCCCCAGGAGCATAGGCCACTATGTGACTGGGGTGAACGAGCGTAGTCAACACACCTGCAGCTTGAAGTATGACGGGTATGTTATTCGGCGGCTTTCACCGTCAGTGGCTTATTATCTGCACAGGCAAAGAATACCAGCATTTCGGCGCCTTTATCACCGGAAACGCCCTGATGAACAATATCTACCGTATCGGTAAATGAGTCACCCTGTTTGAACGTTTTTTTCACACCGGTGGCTTTCACCGTAAGAGAAACACTGCCGCCGGTCATATACACCGCACTGATGCAGGGATGGGTATGCCAGGCCAGCACTTTGTTCGGCTCTACCGTAACTTTAAGCATAGTGATTTGCGGTGCCCCCGCCGGATAGTGCCGGTAGGCTGTACCTTCCCATGAGTTTTCGGTTTTCAGTAGGGTTTCTTTGGTGATCCCTTCACCATGTTCATCAGCCGCCAGCACGTTACCTTGAAATGCGGCCATTAATGCCAGAAGTACCCATTTATACATGGTTATTGCTCCATCGTTGTTGTGATTAAAAAATAGAATGGGGTGAAATACCGAGGTGACATTGATATACCCAAAATAATTCGAGTTGCTTGTAGGCGGCCACTGAGAGAAGCCCTAGGAGCATAGGCCACTAT
This sequence comes from Serratia sp. HNCC26DJ206, assembly GCF_057180605.1. Taxonomy (NCBI): domain Bacteria; kingdom Pseudomonadati; phylum Pseudomonadota; class Gammaproteobacteria; order Enterobacterales; family Yersiniaceae; genus Serratia; species Serratia sp. HNCC26DJ206. The sequence continues at coordinate 3,255 of NZ_JBXUGP010000036.1, read as the reverse complement.
GTGACTTAGGGTGAATGACAAATCTGCGCATGCAGATTTGAACACCGCTTGCGGTGGCCCCGAAGGGGCGAGGCCCAGCATGGGCCGAGTCACGCAGCCAACACCCAAGCAACTTGAAGTATGAAGGGTATAGCGATGTTGAGGCCGCCATACACACAGGCATGGCAGCTACGTTTTATATCCCTTTGATACGCTGTTCGTATTCTTTAATGCTCTCGGAATAATAACGGTTGGGAACCACGTGGTTGCCGACCATCACCTCAATCAGGAATGGGCCATCATGCTCAGCCGCCATGGTCAGTGCCTGATCCAGTTCCTCGAGCGTCGCGGCTTTGGCCGAAGCCACTCCCAAGCTGTTGGCAAAAGCCTTCCAGTCATGATTCGGCAATGCGGTATAAGCAGCGGAAACCCCCCGGTTTTGCAGCGTGTCGATATGCACGGCACCGTGTGCGCTGTTATTCATCACCACAAAGGTCATTTTTACCTGATAACGTGCTGCGGTCTGGATCTCCATACCGTGCATCAGCATGCAGCCGTCACCGGTGACCACCAGGCAATCGCGCTGTGGAGCAGCCAGCTTAATGCCAATACCGGCACAGATCGCCCACCCCATGGGAGCCAGCGAGCTGGAGGTATGATAGTCACCACGGCCATGCGTCTGCCAATGGTGTGCCATAAAGATGCGATGCGCACCTGAGTCCACCACCACATTGGTGTCATCGGCCGTGCGGCGGCGTAGATGCTTGATCACATCCCCAGGGTACATATTGGCCTCCCCCAGGGCGATACGCGCCACTAGATCCGGCTGTTCCTGTTCCAACGGCAAGGTGCGCACCTGCTTCATCCACTGATCGCGCAAGCGGTTTACGCAAATCAGGCGGACATCGTCATCATCAATAATTTCCAGCAGGCTCTGCAACGAACCGTTCAGGTTGGAGAAAATCTGTAAATCGGGCTGATAGTGAGAACTGACCTTATCGAAATCCTCATCAATCACCACCAGCGTTTTGGTGCCATGCAGTTTGGGATCCCAGTTCAGGCTATCGCGCTGGCTGAGATCGCAGCCCAGCACCAGCAAGACATCCACGCTGTCACCATTGATGGTTTCCACCGCGCGGGTATGGCCAGCAAAACCATACAGGCCCAACGCCAGTTCATGATCCTCAGGGAAAGCCCCTTTGCCCGACAGCGTAGTGGCAACCGGTAGGCGATATTTTTCGGCCACACGTAACAGCAGTTCGGCATCCAACGGATTATTGATGCGGCTCCCCGCCAGACAAGCCACATTCAACCCGCGCAGCAGATAGTCGTCTAGCAACATCTCCAACGCTGGCTGATCTACCGCGACTTCACGGCACAGCGGCATCCGAATTGGCTCTGGCTGGTTTGTTCTGGCTGCAACCGTCTTCTGCATATCAACCGGTACGCTCAGATAGGCACGCCCTTTGCGCTGAGTATTTAAACAGGACAAACTGCGGCGCAGTTCATGCTGTAGCGTGAGGTTGTTTTTGACTTCAATGGCCGTGGATAGCAGCGGCTTAACGATGGTCAGCTCATCAATACCGCTGTTGCTGCCATCCTGAAATGCGCCCTGCGCTTCATGATAGGTGGCAATCCCCCCCGCCAGATAGAGTACCGGGATCTTATCGGCCTGTGCGGCCGCCATCGCTGGCAAAAAGTTCATGGTGCCAGGGCCAGAAATCCCTAAGCAAACACCGAACCTGCGGCTGGCACGAGCATAGCCATCAGCCATAAAACCACAGGCGGTTTCGTGAGCGCCAACGATGCCGGTAATCGTCGAATGATCAATGGATTTAATCAGCGGGTAAACAAGCTTGCCCGGCACCAGAAAAACATGCTGAATTCCGCGGGATTCCAATCCTTCGATAATCACATCTGCATTGTTTTTCTCTGCCGCTTTAGCACCTGGTGACATGATCACCCTAACACCATCCGCAGTTGCCAATGCTACGGGGGCGTACATGCTCTCTACTTGAGACTCCATTTTTTATATCCAGTCTTGGTAAGACAATCTGATTCAGAGCGGATCCCATCAAGCAATTACGCCCACCAAGACCGGCTCTCATACGTATTTGCTAATGCCGGAAAGGCCATTCCAAAACACAACCTGCGCCATATCGCAACATGAGCGCCGATCAGCATAAAGATTGTTTGATAAAAATAAAGATGCAAACCTGCTTCACAAGGATGCATTTATTCATATTCTGAAACATAATAGATAATGATGATACAGCAGCCTCATTTTTTACAAATGCCTTTTCTAACAAGGCATTCATAGTAAAAGCAGGCTGAAAACCGATAAGATTCCAAGAAGGAAACGGCACAATGAATTGGGATGATGCGCGCTTCTTCCTGGCTGTAGCACGCTGCGGCACTTTACGAAAAGCGGCCAATGAACTACGCGTCGATCAGGCTACCGTTGGGCGGCGGGTCAGCGCGTTTGAAGAGACCTTAGGTTCAAAACTGTTTATCCGTACGCCAAAGTCGTTCTCTCTCAGTCCGCTGGGGGAAGAAATGCTGTCAGATGTGATGAACATGGAAAACGCAGTGCAGGCTATCGGCCGCAAAGCCACCAGCGGCGATGAAAGCCTGTGTGGTAGTGTCCGCATCGCCACCACCGATACCATGGCGGAAGCCTTTGTGATACCGGCATTGAAAAACCTGCGCGAGAAATACCCGCGCATCACCGTAACCTTACTGACCTCGGTCAATATTTCTGACATCTCTTATCGCGGGGCCGATCTGGCGATCCGCGGTGCCCGCCCGGAGTCCGATGAGCTTATCATCAAACGCCTGGCCACCATTGAAATGGGCCTTTACGCCACGCAGGATTATCTCGACAGGCAGGGAGTGCCGACCAAAGGCGGCCAGCTGCGTGGCCACGATCTGCTGATGTTCCCGCGCGAATTGGTACCACGCCACTGGAATAATTTCTGTGGCGAGACGTTGGTCGATCCTAATGTGGTATTGCAATGTAATTCCCAATTGCTGCTGCGTTCCGCAACGCGTAACGGCTTGGGTATTGGCCTGCTCTCTTGCTTCCTGGCCGATAACGATCCCGATCTGGTACGCATTTTCCCCGAGAACAAAGATTGGGTGGATATCTGGCTGGTACTTCACCCCGATTTGCAGCGCGCAGCACGTGTTCGTGCGGTAGTGCAGGCATTGGAAGCCTCGTTCCAGACTTACCCTGAATAGCCACCATTAAAAAAGGTCGCCGAAGCGCTGAGGGAC
>NZ_JBXUGP010000035.1:0-50353 GCF_057180605.1 Serratia sp. HNCC26DJ206 | reverse complement strand
TAAAGCTGGGCACCCGCAAGCTTATCTTCAATCTCTTTATTTTGTATTTGCTTTAATGAGCTGGCAGCGACTCTAATATCATTAAACCCCGCTCTCCTGGCAAGTCTGAAGAAATCCTCATAATAGAGAACATCACCAATACACTCCCCGACTATTTGGGCATCATCTTTAAGTGACTGTGGTAACCGACGATCAGAATAGATATCAGCAAAATAGATTTCACCACCCGGTTTTAACAGTTTAAACATACCCGTTAAAACATCTTCTTTAGCGACAGATAAGTTTATGACGCAGTTGGATACGATGATATCAACTGAGCCATCAGGAATATCAAGTGCATTCAATTCTTCAATACGTCCATGATGAAATTGAACATTGGAGTTCTCATAGCCAAATTTTTCACGATGATACTCAATATAACTTCTTGCGAAATTCACCTGCTCTTTTGTCGCATCAACTCCGATAACGTTTCCTTTCTCTCCAACCAGTTTAGACAGAATAAAACAATCACGACCTCCACCACATCCTAAATCCAGTACGGTAGCGCCATTTAATTGAGGAGGAAATGGTGTCCCACAACCATAAAATCGGGTTTGAACATCGTGATGAATGAGAGAGAGAATTTCTTTTATTTCGCCTGTCGGTTCTGAATCTACGGTACAAACATTTGTGACCAGATCATTTTTATCCCCTAAGGTTTTTCCGTAATAATTCTGTACTTCACTGACACGTTGGGTGACTTCACTTTCTGTAGAATGCATGGGACTACTCCTGAAATTTTACAAAGTGGCATCCAGAATGAAGGAGGATTTCATTATTACATCGCCCAACAATGTATAACCCTACGATGCATCATCAGTCAATATCTTGTCTGAAAAATCATTAAAATGATTTATGAATCACCTTAATGCACTGATATTAAACAAAATAATTAAATTTGGACATGGATGAAATCATCTGGATTGAGAACTACGAATGGGCCTATTCAGAATTAACTTCACGCATTAGTGAAATCACAGATGATTGCTGTTCTGAATAAATGCTCTCTTTTATGAGATGGTTTTTTATATTAAATTAAATAAACTCATAGGTTTTAATTTCAAACGAATTGGCATTTTCAACTTTAAATATCAGGATCATGCAATATAATTGGTTATTGGTATATTTATGATGAACAATTATAAATAAAGTAAATGAATTGAATTTGAATCATCATCATGCGTTTAAAATTTAAACATAAAATGCAATAAATTGATTTTTATGATTTTTAATTTATTCCTATAAAGAAATGAGTGTCTTAGTCAAATATTATCTAGAAACCAGTAAATTGACAAAAAATGTGGGAATTTTGAAATTTTCAATTTGAATATCCACTCAAATTTTATCTTTAAAAATGGATTTTCATCCTTACAAATCTAGAGGATTGTTAACGAAGAGTTAATTAGCGAAGCATACACATCATTATCTTTGCATCTGGCAAGAGGCCCGAATCAACCAGCTCGATACAGTAAGGATGCTATCAAATCGTGAGAACCATCACATTAATAATAATCAAAAATTTTAGGGGCTTAGCTATCAAAAAGCATAAATTTATTATAGAAAAATCAAAAAATTAAAATATTTTTCGAATCCAGTAAGAGGAGACAAATTTAAAAATCCCGCTTAAGGAAACTTAAGCGGGATTTTTACATACCGAATATCCGCAATGCACCCCTGTAACATTGTTCATAGGCTATGAGAGCCCGGTGCCTGGTGATGCAATAGAAAGTTCCCTGCTCAACGAAGTTAGGATTGGTGATTAATTTTATATTATTGGAACTGAAAAACAGTGTGTTCCCAATACTTTTTGGGTAGTTTTCCCGAACATCGCCACCCCATTTTTTTGAGCTCTCTGGCAATGAACCCGTTTAACATACCGTGCCCCACAAACAACACGGCACCATGAGTGGAGGCCATTCTGACCAGATGCTCGGCACAATGGTGCGCTCTTTCTTTAGCCGCTTTGAATGACTCTATATTTGCTGAATACCCTAATCCCCAGGCAAGCCGAAAAAATGCCGACCACAATGGTATTGAGAGTTTCGGCAAGCGCCATGCCGCATGGGGCATCTCCATTTCTCGGAACATCGCGTCACAAACATCTATACGCTCAGCACCTAGAATTTTCGCAGACTCCAACGAGCGTGCAAGGTTGCTGCACACGATAAATGCGCATTGATTGATCTGCTCAACGGCTATCTGTGGTGGTGGGTACATCTTATTGATACCCGCAATATTGTATTTCTCAACCCAAACGCCGAACTCTATAGCATTCAATGTACTTTGCCTGTCGATTTGAGGTTTTCCATGCCTCATCAGAACGATTTTCACTCAAGAGCTCCTGCTACGTTAATGACTGATAACAACCTTCCCAACATGCTGACGTGAATCAAAACGCTGCCAGGCCAGTTTAGCTTCGGCAAACGGAAAGACGCTATCAATAACGGGCATGATTTTGTGCTGCGTAAACGCCCGGTTCATCTGTTCAAAATCGTCACGCGAGCCCACGCTGATAACCCGAAAGCGAGCGGCGCTTTTAAACAGGCTGAAAAAGTCTATGGCAACCGCATCCTGAGCGACAAATCCGATCAGCGCCAGTTCGCCACCCATACCGATGGAGAGAATAGACTGATTCAACGTGCCCGGCCCCCCGACTTCGATCACCCGATTAACCCCTTTACCAGCGGTTAAGCGTAGAACCTCCTGACTCCAGTCAGGGTATTGAACATAGTTGATAACCTCATCAGCACCCAGCGCTTTCAACTGTGCGGCTTTAGCTTCGCTAGAAGTAGTAGCAATGACTCTGGCCCCCATTGCTTTTGCTAGCTGGATGGCAAACAGCGAAACGCCACCAGAGCCTAAAGTTAATACCGTTTCACCGGCTTTAATCGGTCGATCGCCGTTCAGTGCCGCCCAAGCGGTGACTGCGGCACAGGGAAGGGTTGCGCCCTGTTCGAAGCTGAGATAGTCGGGTAACGTTAACAGTGACTCCTCGCTGACGACTTTATATTCTGTCAGCCAGCCATCGCGATCACTACCGTAAAGTTCATCGCGGGCTGAAGCCTGAAAATCTCCGCCAAACCAGCGCGGCATAAAGGTATTCACTACCCGATCGCCAGCCTTAAAACGTTCAACCCGTTTGCCCACCTGTATCACTTCACCGGCGGCATCGGATAGCGGGATATTTCCAGGGCTGGACGGTAATGTGTATTGACCGTTGATAATGGCCAGGTCGCGATAGTTAAGCGATGTGGCACGCACCCGAACGAGCACTTCCCGCGCCTGAGGTACCGGCATCTCTTCCTGATGAAGCGCTAAGTGGTCAAGATTGCCAAACTGTTCGAAACGGTAACTTTGCATGATGTTATTCCCTATTGCGACAAACGTTTTACCCACACTCAAGCGGACTGATACTTGCATGACAGCGATAGAGAAAGTCTAGACAAGGTTAATTAATGCAACTAGATTGAAAAATTGAATCTTAAATTCCGAATATGAAATCATTCTGGATGAATTAGCGCTATTTGTGAGCATTGTAGAAACAGGGAGTCTGCGAGCAGCGGCGGAAAAAGCGTCAATTCCGGCACCTACGCTGACGCGTCGCTTGCAGAAGTTAGAACAGCATCTGGGTTGCCGCCTGCTGCACCGTAGCGCCCGCCGAATGACGCCGACCCGTGAAGGCTGGCAATATTACGAACAGTGTCGCCCGTTGGTACATTCTCTACAGCAGGCAACGGCAAAGCTCGATGTAACGCTGCATCAGGTCAGCGGCCTGATCCGGGTACTGGCTCCAGCAGATTTAGCCAATGACAACCTGGCTCCGGCCTGGATGTCGTTTTTGACGCAGTACCCGGAAATCCGGCTTGAGCTGGAACTGAACAATTACACGCAGGATCTGATCGGCAGCGGCGCAGATGTGGCAATCCGCGTGGGGGCTCAGCCTGATTCATTACTCAATATGCGGAAACTGGGGCAGAGCCAGGAAGTGATGCTGGTGGCCTCTCCTGATTATCTGGCGAAAAACGGCATGCCTGAATCGATGGAAGAGCTGAAGCTGCGGGATTTGGTGGTCAGCGCGCCTTTATCTACTTGGGATATACGACACAGCCAGAGTGGGGAAACCATCCGCTGGCAACCGCAGGGGAAATTTTGTGTTAACGGCGTTTATCTGGCACTGCAAGCAACGCTGGCAGGATTAGGGATTCTGTTTTGCCCAGCCAGTTTGTGCCATAGCCCATTACAGCGTGGTGAACTCGTCCAGGTACTACCGGAATGGCAAGGTGCCCAACGGGAAATTTATGCGGTATGGGCACAGCAGCGGTATGTTCCAGCCAGAGTCAGGGCGCTGATTGAGCATCTGGCAGATTTTTGTCGACAGCATCCCCAGTTAGCGATGTGAATCTTTTGCAAAGCGAGACTCGACAACGTCAATAACGCAGGTGTCGTCAGATCACACTTCCAATATTTAACATGAAAAGTACAATTTTTTACCTGAATGTTACATTCCATTAAAATATCTTTATCGCATACTCGTTGAACAACCATCACATGGGGCTTAACACCTGATCCCGCTTCCTGAGCTGCTTTAAAGGGCGGTTGATGAAGGATTAGTTGCCGTATATCTACCATTCCTGAGGGAGTTCGATGATGAAAACGCCTAACCCAATGCTGGAAAAATTACTGCCCATTCTGCCACTGATCGCTGCCAATGCCGCAGAGGCAGAAAGAGAGCGAAAAGTGCCTGACGAAAATATCCGGCTATTAAAAGGAATAGGCATGCACCGTGTTTTTCAGCCGAAACAATACGGTGGTCTGGAAATCTCCTTGCCAGAATTTACCGATTGTGTCGCCGCACTGGCCGGTGCCTGTGGCGGCACCGCCTGGGCTTTCAGCTTGTTGTGCACCCACAGCCATCAGTTGGCGATGTTTTCCGCCAAACTACAGCAAGAGATCTGGGGAGAAAACCCGGACGCCACCGCCAGCAGCAGCATTGCCCCTTTTGGCCGGATTGAGGAAGGTGAAGGCGGCGTTTATCTGAGCGGTGAAATGGGTTGGAGCAGCGGTTGCGATCATGCTGAATGGGCGATTGTCGGTTTTCGCCGCAAAAACGCCGCCGGTGAACCCATCTATAGCTTTGGCGTGATCCCACGTAGCGATTACGAAATCCGTGATGACTGGTATGCAGTAGGTATGCGCGGCAGTGGATCCAAGACCTTGATTATCAACCAGGCCTTTATTCCCAATCACCGCATCGAGGCAGCTCAAGACATGATGCAGGGGCGTTCTTCGGGTTATGATCTCTATCCTGACAGCAATATTTTCTACACGCCTTATCGCCCCTATTTTGCCTGCGGTTTTGCCGCTATCAGCCTGGGCGTGGCGGAGCGAATGTTGGTGGCATTTAAGGAGAAAACCCAAAACCGTGTGCGCGCCTACACCGGAGCCAGCGTAGGCACGGCAACCCCGGCGCTGATGCGCCTGGCAGAATCAACCCACCAAGTTGCCGCTGCCCGTGCCTTCCTGGAGAAAACCTGGGAAGAACATGCCGAACATGGCAAGCGTCATCAATATCCTACCCACAACACCTTGACTTACTGGCGTACCAATCAGGCTTATGCGGTGAAAATGTGTATTGCGGCGGTGGATCGCTTGTTCAGCGCAGCAGGAGCCACCAGTTGGATGGAAAACAATGAAATTCAGCGTCTGTTCCGCGACTCGCATATGACCGGGGCACACGCTTATACCGATTACGATGTCTGTGCGCAGATCCTGGGCCGCGAACTGATGGGGTTAGAACCCGATCCAACCATGGTGTAACAAGCCGGAGAACCTATTTGATGACAAATCACACAGACAATGCCCTGGATCCCCGCGCATTTCGCCGTGCGCTGGGTAACTTTGCCACTGGTGTGACGGTCGTGACCGCTGCAACCCCGGATGGCACCCGCGTGGGCATGACAGCAAACAGTTTTAACTCAGTGTCGTTGGATCCGCCGCTGGTGCTGTGGAGCATTGATAAACGCTCCGGCAGCTATTCGGTCTTTGAGCAAGCCAGCCACTTTGCCATTAATATCCTAGCCGCCGATCAGGTAGATTTATCCAATCGGTTTGCCCGCCCCAGCGAGGATAAGTTTGCTGGCGTGGAGGCTGAGATCGGTGCAGGCGGTGCGCCTTTGTTGGCCGACTGTGCCGCACGTTTTCAGTGTGAAAAATACCAGCAAGTTGACGGCGGCGATCACTGGATCCTCATCGGCAAGGTGGTAGCGTTTGACGATCTGGGCCGTGCTCCGCTGGTGTATCACCAGGGGGCTTATTCCATGGTCTTGCCTTATCAGCAAGTATCGGAGCGGGTTGCGGATAGCCCGGTGGTTAGCGCCAGGCAAGAGCGTCTTAATCAAAATGTCTACTATTTGCTCACGCAGGCGCTGCGCAGCTATCAGGCCAGTTACCAGCCCAAGCAGCTTTCTACTGGATTGCGTATCAGTGAAGCCAGAATGCTGTTGGTGCTGGACAGCGATGCCTGCCTTGATATGACGGGCCTGATGGCGGAAGTGGCCATGTCGAGCAGAGAGATTGAAGAGGCACAGGAAACCTTGCGTCGTAAAGGGCTGATATCGAGCACTGAAAACGGCTATCACCTGACGAACGCCGGTGAACGGCAAGCCGAGGTGTTAAGGGATATCGCCGCCAAGCAGCAGGAACAGATGTTAAACGCTTTCTCTGCCGATGAAGTGGAGATCTTGAAAAAGCTATTGCGCGGGATTATTGCCAGCGCCAATTAAAAACACCGGGCTAGGCCATCATTCGTCTTATCTAACCAGCACGACGAATGATGGCGCGGTCATCACCAATCCCTGTGACTTACTCTTCTTTTTCAGAACTGACCGAGTGCACTTGCGGGCGTAAACGAGCCACAGACATCCGCTGCCCTATCCAGCCAAGCGCCGCGCAGACAGCCATCACCAGCGTCATGGCAAACGGCGTGTCATCCTGTAACCAGGAAACCGCCAAGCTCGCCAACGCCCCCATGCCAAACTGCAGCGAAATCGCCAATGCGCTGGCGCTCCCCGCCTGTTGACCACGCTGTTGCAGCAATAACGACAGGCTGTTGGTACCAATAGCATTCACCAGCGACATAAACAGGACAATCAGGATCACCAGAACCGTCAGACTCTGTTGATGGAATACCAATAACAACAGGCCAAACAGAACCTGAGCGCTACTCTGGATCATCAATAAGCGTGGCAGGCTGTAGACTTTCAGCATCCGCACGTTGAGCAACAGCACAGCAATCATGCCGATAATATTGCAGCCAAACAGCAGGCCGTAATATTGCGCGGGAATATGAAAATAGCTGATGTAGACAAAGGGGGAACCACTGATAAAAGCAAACATACCCGCAAAGGAAAACGCCAGGGTAGCGATAATCCCCATCGCCTCTCGGTCCCTCACTAGCAGGCAGTAACTGTGAAACGCCTTCAGGATGTTGCCTGAATGCTCGGGCCGCGTTTTTAATGTTTCAGGCAATACCCACAGCACCAGTAAGCCACTGATACAGCCAACCACCGCCAGCAGCATAAAGATGGCCTGCCAGTCAAAAAACGTTAGCAGAGCGCCACCCAGCAACGGGGCCAGCAATGGCGCAATCATGGTGACCAGCGTCATTAACGATAAGACGCGTGGTAGTTCGTCGTGGGTGTAAACATCCCTGGCAATGGCGCGCGCCATGACTACGGCTGCCCCGCTGCCAAAAGCCTGTAAAGCGCGTAAAGCCACCAGTTGCTCAACCTGCGTTACCTGCGTACACAGCACGCTGGCAATCACAAACAGCAGCATGCCGCTCAACAGCAATTTCCGCCGCCCCAGCCAATCGCTAAGCGGCCCATACAGCAACATACCAACGCAAAAACCGGCGAAAAACGCCCCCAGCGTATATTGCATCTGCCCTTGCGTTGCCTGTAACTGCTGCCCCATAGCAGGTAAGGCGGGCAAATACATATCAATCGACAGCGGGCCAAAAGCCACCAGCGATCCGAGCAACGGGATCAGCCAGCGTGGTGGTCGACTAGCGAAGGCAGACGGCATAGCCATTCCTCATCATAAACAACCCCTTATAACCTAATGATATAGTTTAGAAAGACAGGTCATTAACATGTTAACAATCCACACAATAAATACCTTTTGATCAAATCGCAAGATTCCCCTGGCGATATTTACAGAACCATCAGTAACAGGTTGGCTGACGAGATGTTTTCCTTGATCCTATTTTTGACGTTGAGCAAGGAAAAATTGGGCAGGAAAAGGGGTCGATAAGTTTTTAGCAGATGGAAAAAAACCTTGGAGCAGTAACGTCGGTGTTAAACATATAAAGAGAATATCCCCCATCGGCAGTCACCGTTCATCATGCAATTCCACCGAATCCCATGGCGACCGAACGCTGTGTCACGGCCTGGTGCACGGCAACTCCAGACGATGCAGCGACTGTTTCATATCCTGGCCGCGTAAATCATAGTTCAAGGTACACTGCTCGCTGGCAGAATCGCCCCATTTCACCAGCAGTTGCCCCTGCATTCCGCTCGCGCGGGCATAAATCTGATTCCCCTGGCCCACCAGACCGATAACGGTGTTATTGCTGTCATACACGTTGCTGCCCAACGGCAAACCACCATTTTGTTCATCGCGAACTTTGATCAGCAATGCGTAGCCTTCCAGCGTTTTGAAGCGTACTTTGACCACCGAACCGGCGTAAGGCGCTACCCGCTGCTGGTTCTCAGTCAGTTCGGCACTCGAGTTTTCTATTCCCTTGGCGTTCAGGCTGATATCGTTGTAGCGATAAGGAACTAACGAGGGAACAATGGCATAGCCTGAGCGATTCACCTTCGACCCAGTTCCGTTCATCACCTCAGCGCCTTTTACCCCTTCGGCTTCGATCAATCCAAAGGTATCACCCAGATAAGGGCCAAACGTCACGCCACCGCTGTGCAATACCGCAGCACCGCGGGCACTGGCTCCACCCTGGGTGTAGGTTCTGCCTTGTGAAAAACTGCCGCCCACGGTGACCACAGGCAACTGCTTCGTCATATTCGCCCCAAAGCTGGCTCCCTCACCGCCGGAGTTAAAGGCACCGTTAACGCTATAACTCAGGCTTTGGTTTTCACCCAGTGTGCCAGCCAGTGCCGCCTGGTAGTTACTGTTACCGCCGGTTTCATGAGTGAAACCCGCAGAGATCAGCGGTGAACGGGAACCGGCTCCCCACGGCACAGAGACCGAAAACATGATGACGTTCTGCGTGCGGCCATTATCCACCTCGCTTTCTGCTACTATTCCGGTTGGCGTACGGCCGGTCTGCTGGCGGCCCAGTGACAGGTTATAGCTAACGCCGTTAATACTGTGTGAATAGGCCATTTGGTATTGGGTATCACGCCCACGACCGCCGTGGTAGGTGCTGGTGGAACCGGAGAAATAGACCTGCCCATATTCCCCCAGGCTCTGACTGACGGTGACCACCAGTTGATTACTCTGCTGATAGGTGTTGGATAACCACACTTCATTGCTGTTACTGGCCTCACGTAAACCCAGCACATCGCTCAGATCGCGATAGCCCTCGGTAGAATAGCGATAACCAGCCAGTGCCAGCGTGGTAGCCGTTGGGGCAAAAGTACGGCTGTAAGTGGCGCCAACACGCCATCCATCGAGGTTTTTGCCCCACATATCCGCCCGTGAATAGGTGGCATTGACGCCCAAGGCGCCCAGTTGGCTAGCAAGCACGGCACCACCAAGCAGCGCCTGGTAGCCCTCGGAAATACGCACTCCCGTATTCGCCGTAATAGCGTTGGTCACCCCGGTCTGATAGGTGAGATCGCTAAATGCTGCATTGCTGTTACCGATGTTGCGGACCTGCCCGGCAGAAAAGCTCACGCGTGAGTGCCCTGGCCGCATCGAATCGGACACGGCAGAGAACGGTACGGTAAAGGAAGAAACGCGGCCGTCGGCTTCCAGCACCTCCACCACCAGATCGCCCTGATAGCTGGTCGGATACAGGTCATCAATCACAAACGCACCGGGTGCCACCGTGGTCTGGTAGATCTGCACGCCTGATTGGCGCACGCTGACTTTGGCTGTCGTTGCCGCCACGCCACGAATGGTGGGCGCGTAACCCCGTTGCGATTCCGGCAGCATACGATCGTCGGTTTCCAGTTGAATACCACGGAACCCCATACTGCTGAACAGGCTGCCGGAGGTAAAGCTATCGCCCAGCGTCAACTGGCTGCCAATTGACGGCAGCGGACGTTGCACATAATTGCGAATTGAGTTCCATCGGCTGTTACTTGGGCTATTGTCGCTGGTATAACGCGTAAAACTCGATTGCTGGCGGAATTGCCACAGGCCAAGGTTGATACCCGAGTTCAGCCCCAGGTAAGTAGATTCGGTGGTACTATGGGAAGCCTGCGTCCGGTAATAATTGGTGTCGTAATTGGCAAACGCCACGGTTTCACCCACAGATAAATCTTTGGTTGAGACCGAACCGCGCGCTTCACGCTGCATCAATGCCTGTGGCACAAACAGATCAAAGCGCAAACGCGCGAAATCGAAGCGGCTGGACGCCCCTTCAACCTGTTGTTCCAGATTTAAACATGGCGAAGTATCACCGGCTTTCGCTTTGATCTCAGTAGGTAAAATACCTGCCTCAATCATGCTGTCCCTAGTCAGACAGGCAGAAACCACCCCTTTCTCTCCGGCAGCAAAAACCAATGATTGGCGGGACAGAAAATTACCGTTGATGAAAATATCGACTTGATAAGTGCCAGGCTCAATGGTGTTAGCCTGGTTAAAACGGGCAATGCTCTTTTGTTCTTTGGCACTGCCCACCAGCATGCTGTCATCGAATTCAAACGCGCTATTGACCGTTTCCGCATAAACCTGAGGAATCAACAGCCATAGCAACAGTGCCAGCGGTCTTAGCCTGGCAGCGTTCATCGGGATGCTGTTGACCTCCGCCCTCCGTTGGCACAGTTCTGAAACGCTTGAAGTAATTTTTATGTGCATTTTTCAGTCCCTTGGCTGAGGGATACTGACCGCCAACGAATACAAGGTCCTGATCAATTCAAATTGGCTTCGGCGCGAGTATGTCCACCATAGTCATTGACCAACGTGAATTTCACTTTCTGTGCGCCAGCGGGCGACGCCGCCCCTTTCTCTAATTTCCAACTTGCCTGCGATTTTGGTGCCACCATATCCGCCTTGAAAGGCACTTCTTTATTGCCTACCACTGCGGCGGCGTTGATAAAAGAAGCATAAAAACCGGAATCATTCTTCGCCGTCAGCACCCATTGCCCTGCCTGTTGATTCAGAGAGAAATGAAGCTGTTCGGTGATTTTTTCTGGGCTACCGGCAATACCTTTCGGACGATAGAAAATTTTTATCCGGTTACGCAACACCACCAGCATCTGGTTTTCTGCTGCTCCAGCCACATTTTTAGGCGGGATTTGTACGCTATTGAGGTAAAACACCGATTCGCGATCCTGTGGCAAATCCTTGCCGGTAAAGACCAAGCGGACTGACTGACCGGTTTTCGGCTCAATACGGAACAGGGCGGGCACCACGACAAAGGGCCCATCTGCCTTATCTGGTGTTGAGGATGGGTTATTGATATCTGACCACATCTGAACCACATAGGGGATGTTGTCATTATTGGTGAGTTGGACAGTTTGCGACTGTGAGCCGGACGGATAAATCACTCGGGTATTGAGCATCACCACGCTGGCTAGCGCGTGTTCAGAAATGAACAAGAACAGGAGGGATAAAGCACTAATGACGATACCGGAACATTTGGTTTTCACACGAAACATCCTCGTTCAATGCCCTAACTAAATCCCCCTCCCACCGCAGTGGAAGGGGATGTCTTATTATTGGTAAGACACAGAGTACTGCACGCTACCTAACACGGAACCTGCAGTCGCACCGCCTTCAGAATAATATTCCACCGCAAAATCATGCGCCGCAGAAGTAGCGCCCGCTGCCAGTGACAGGCCCGCTGCACCCACTTGCCCAGTCAGATCCAGAGGAATTGCTGGCGCTACCGGGTCAACCAACCGCAGGGACACATTGCTGGCGGTGCCAGTGTTACCCATGCGGCCATTGGCGGTCAGATTGTTACCGACAAACACGGTCTTTATGGCGGTAGCACTGCCAGAAGCCGTACAGCCGGTCAGGCTAATGGTAAATGGCGTCTGGCCTGCGGTATCCCCTGAATTAGCCAGTGCGGTGCTTGCAACCGTTGGCAACAGGATCAACGGCGTTGAGGCGTTGCCATTGATATTGATATCACAAGTCTGGTCAGCCACTTCACCCTGGAACTTAATGGTGTTATCAGCCAATGCAGCGGTAGACAAAACCAACCCAGCAACCATGAGTGCAACATTATTCATTTTCATACTCTGTACTTACCTTCAGATTCAGTATAGGCGAATTGTTCAGATCAGCGCTGTTATTCGCCCACGACAACGTTAATACGTTCTCTATTGATTTAATTAACAGATCTCTCCTCACCGTGGGTCTTTTGCCCCACAGTCACCAGAGAAATCTCAGTCTGCTGTTGCGGTATCAACCAGCCAATCTTGGGAAATGTGTTAAATACATTTATTGATTGGCCTGCTTGAACAAGAAAGATTTATTACCGATAAGAGATGGAGTACTGCACGCTACCCAGCACAGAACCTGCGGTCGCGCCGCCTTCAGAATAGTATTCCACCGCGAAGTCATGCGACGCAGTAGTGGCGCTCGCGGCCAAAGACAGGCCCGCAGCCCCGGTTTGCCCCGTCAGATCCAATGGAGTCGTTGGCGCTGCTGGGTCTACCAAGCGCAGTGACACTCCACCCGCAGTCCCGGTGTTACCCATACGGCCGTTAGCGGTCAGGTTGTTGCCGACAAATACGGTCTTGATGGCGGTGGTGCTGCCAGAAGCTGTACAACCGGTCAGGCTGATGGTGAACGGCGTCCGCCCAGCAGTCGTGCCTGATGTAGCCAGCGATGTGGCCGACACCGTTGGCAGCAGGATCAGCGGTGTTGAGGCATTGCCATTGATATTGATGTCACAAGTCTGGTCGGCCACTTCACCCTGAAATTTAATGGTGTTATCGGCCAATGCAGCAGTAGAAAAAACCAGGCCAGCAGCAACAATCGCAATTTTTTTCATTTTCATACTCTGTATTCAACCTTCATATTCAGTAGTAAAGGGACGAGCAACTCGCGGTTCTCATTCCCAATGGCAACGTTAGTACGTTCTCTCTATCGGCCTTGATACTCAGATTGCTCTTTAAACTTAATGTGAGGCGTTTTCCACCACCAGAACAATCTGATATCACCGATTTCATGTCAGCCAACCAATCCCTGAAAATGCACTACAGCAGTGATTGATTAGCTTGATTCGACGAGAGATATTCTACACAGCAGCCACAAAAATAGAATCATTAACCATTGAATGTTGAATGTTAAGAATTAAAAGCTGATTTTAATGTTTTAATGCATTAAATTAATGCATGAACACCAAGAAGCACACCCAGGTAAGATAGTTCTCAAGGATAATTCCCAGATAAAACCTCTGGGAATCCTCTCAAGAATGTAACGAAGAATGGTCAGACTTATGTTCCGTAGCGATCTGAACGCTGTACGAGCCTTATACACTTACTCACCAGAACCGGTCATTCTCTATCCGATATCTGACTGCTACCAGGGAAGGTTATCCCCTCCCCCTCAGTTCGTGTACCCAAAGCGTTAAGCTAAACAGCCTTCATTATTAGAAAGGGGCGTGATTGAGCCGTGATAAGGCTTCGTTAACCGAAAAAATTTTGCCGTTAACGCTAGAGATGCCGAAGCCTTTTAACCTGCTGGTGTGTTTTTTCAGATACGCAGCCGCAGAACGTTCGTCACTGAACAGGTAAATCCCCCCAGCTTCATTCTCTTGCTGATTCTCTGTCCAATATTTCCAGATGAAACCGGGCTCCTCGGAAATCGAGCGGGCAAGTTCCTCCATAGCTTGGTGCATGGCAGTTCCCCATGGCCCTGAGTAGGGAAAATCAACTTGAAGAATGTAGTACATCGGTAATCCTCCTAACACTTATTAAGGTTTCATGATCAGCCGCTTTAAACGATATCTGATCCCACTCGAGCTTTTATTTGCGCAATTATCGGCTGCGCTGTGGCATCGCCGGTGCTCAAAGGGCTCATGGCCCCATGATTCTCCAACAGCAAAGTGGGGAAAGAACTTACCCCCCACTGACGGCATTTTACAAAATCCTGGTAGACGTCTTTTTTGGCTACGCTGGAGTTAAATGCATGGCTGAACAGCGTAAAATCCAAACCGCTCTGTGCACAAAGTTGACGGTAAAACTCGGTTTCTTTCGGATCGCCACCTTCAACATAAAACCTCCGCTGAACGGCAGCAAAGAAAGCCAAGAGTTCGCGCGGTGTCTGGTTGTTTTGCCGCATAAGCTGTTTAGCGACCACAACCGCACGGCAAGCCGGTTCGGTGTCATAGTCAAAGTGGCTGGCCTGCAACAGGTCAAAACCAAACGGCTGGCCCGTGACTTGGGCAATGTGGCTCCACTCCTTACGCAGAAAATGCTTGAAGGCCTCGTTCCAAGGGTCTCCGCCACCGGCACGTAATCCCCCAGTCGTGATGGCGAAGTTGATTCCCATCTGCTGACAGAAATCAGCAATCTGACTGACAACCGGTGAAATCCCCCAGCACCAGGAACACATGGGGTCGCCAATATAGTGGACGGCCACTCCTTCTATCTGTGGCACAATAGCCAGCGCCGAAGCATATTCTGACCCGTTCAAGGTACAGTGTCCTGCATCAGGATCGCATTTCATCATCAGGTTTCTCCGGTAAATACTCTGTCTGACTGACCCATGCCATAAGTACTACGCCGACAGGAAGGTAAGGGAAAATAGAGTAATGGGTTTCGAATTGATGAAAAATACGCTTTAAATGAAATAGCTGTTCAACTTTTGAGAACAAATGGACAAACTTACCGCAATGCTCACTTTCGTCCGGGTGGTTGAAACCGGCAGCTTTACGCGTGCAGCAGAAGCACTGGAACTGCCCAAAGCCAGGGTGTCGCAGAGGGTCACCGACCTTGAACGCCTTCTGGGTATCAGGCTCCTGCACCGGACGACTCGCACGATGGGCCTGACAGAAGAGGGAACCGCCTACTATGAGCGCTGCCTTGAGATTCTCAGCGAGATAGAAGAGTTGGAGGGTTCGCTCAAAGGTGAGGCGACAAATCCACAGGGCAAGGTACGAGTAGAAGTGCTGGCATCGATTGCTCGCTACCTGCTCGCTCCACGATTACCCGAATTCAAGGCGAAATTTCCAGATATTTCACTGCGGTTTGGTTGTAGTGACAGAATTAGCAATCTCTTTGAAGAAGGGATCGATTGCGCTATCCGGGGTGGGCACCTGGAGGATTCCAGCCTGATTGCGAAGCACATCTGCAATGTTCATCTTGGGCTTTACGCCTCCGCTGATTACCTTCTGACTCATGACCCCATCAACACGCCCGACGAACTGCTAACACACCAGAAAATCAGCTGGTTCAGCAGCCGGAACCATCGTCCACTGATCTGGCAACTGCGATCGGCCCAAGAGAGCCGGGAGATCGACGGGCCTTATGATTGGTTATTCGATGATAACGAGGTTTCGATTGCCGCCTGTGTGGCTGGTGTTGGCATCTGCCCTGCGGCTCCTTTCGCCGTTGAATCGTTGGTGCATGCAGGCGTGCTGTGCCCGGTCTTACCGAAGTGGAGTTTTCCCCCCCGACAGCTCAATATCATTTACCCCAGCACTAAACACTTGTCCGTGCGGGTAAGAAGCTTTGTGGACTGGGCATTCAACGTTCTGCAAACGCATCCTTCCCTGAGCCTAAAACCATGGGATCTGCATAACCGAGGTTGAACGGAAGTCCTCTTAAGCGAAGTACCTCTGGTGAGAAAAGCGTTGCGGCTTCAACGCTAATGGAAACAGAGACATACCAGAACAATCTGCCCCATAACTGAGGATCACCTTAAAAAGTGTCATTTTCTTAGTAAATGTAAGAAAAAATTTATAAAAACATCACCTGCAATATCAGCCACACCATCAATACAATATTTGACCTGCATCAATCCCCCTCCACCCAGAATAAGATGTTTCCCAGACGAAAAATTTAGGAAAATACTTAGTGAAATATCCTACCTCACAAATCAGTGCGATACTTACTCATTAAATGGCCTCAATAAAACATTAAATACAGAACTATAAACTTAAAATAAATCATTTAATAGTTAATGATTCCAATTAGAGCCAATTGGATTAGGATATATCTCGTCAACGGCAGGCTAATCAATAAACGCATTTAGCGCATTTTCATAGATTGGCTGGCTGACACATGGAGACAGTGTTATCGGACTTCTCTTGAGTAAACAATGTAAGCCCGCAGTTTGCTGCATGTTGCAATCAAGAATTATCCGAGAATCAGGTCAATAAAAACGTAGAGCTGTAAACACAGGAAACGGCGAAATCAGTAATCAATTCGCCAATGACTTAACCTAAGGGAAATTTTTAACATGAAAATGAACAAAATCGCGATCGTTGTTGCTGGCCTGGTTTTATCCACCGCTGCATTGGCTGACAACACCATTAAGTTCCAGGGTGAAGTGGCTGACCAGACTTGTGACATTAGCATCAACGGCAACGCCTCAACGCCGCTGATCCTGCTGCCAACGGTTGCAGCTAGCGCATTGGATCAGACCGGTGCTACTGCAGGTCAAACACCGTTCACCATCAGCCTGACCGGTTGCACAGCTTCTGTAGGTACCACCGCAATTAAAACCGTGTTTGTAGGCAACAACCTGACTGCAACTGGCAATATGGGCAACACCGGTTCCGCCACCAATGTGTCCCTGCAGTTGGTTGACCCTGCAACACCAGCGATTCCTCTGGATCTGACCGGCCAAACCGGTGCTAATGGTCTGTCACTGGCAAATGGTGCAACTTCTGCATCCCATGACTTTGCCGTGCGCTATTATGCTGAAGACGCCGCCACCGCAGGTTCTGTGTTGGGTAGCGTGCAATACGCAGTGTCTTATCAGTAATAAGTGTTGCCCCTTCCACTCAGGTGGAAGGGGCATTCCGAGAGGATACTTCGTGTGACGATCAAATATCCAGGGATCGTGCTTGGCGCGTTCTCCGCATTCCTTATGTTACTTTCTGCCCCTCTGACCGCCAGCGTAGTCATGCTCAACACCAGGATCATCTACCCAGCGGATACCCAATCACAGACGATACAACTCACCAATAATGACAGTATTCCGTATGTGATGCAGATGTGGTCAGACATCAACAATCCCACCTCAACACCTGACAGTGCTGATGGGCCCTTTGTCGTGGTACCCGCCCTGTTCCGTATTGAGCCAAAAACCGGTCAGTCAGTCCGTCTGGTCTTTACCGGTAAAGACTTGCCAAAGGATCGCGAATCGGTGTTTTACCTGAACAGTGTGCAGATCCCACCGAAGAATATGGCCAATAATGCAGATAACCAGATGCTGGTAGTGCTGCGTAACCGGCTCAAAATTTTCTATCGCCCTAAAAATATCGTCGGTAGCCCAGAAAAAGTTGCAGAGCAAATCCAATTTTCACTGAAACAACAAGCAGGGCAATGGGTGCTGACGGCCAATAATAACTCCGGCTATTACGCTTCCATTATCAAAGCCGCCGCAGTGGTAGGCAATCAAGAAGTGCCCTTCAAGACGGAGATGGTGGCACCGAAGTCTCAGGCAAGCTGGAAGTTAGAAAAAGGTACCCAGTCCCCTGCTGGTGCGCAGAAGATTAAATTTACGTTGATCAATGACTACGGTGGCCACACCAGCCAAGAAAGCCGTCTCAACTGATCGGCCGTATTAATTCGCAGTACCAGGATTTCGCGTTTTAGGGACTAAAGGAATGCACACAAAAATAACCATTTCCCCACGCTATTCCGATATTCGCCAAGGGAAGGCAGTGTTGGTCAATTCACCGATAAATGGGACTCGGCTCAAGCCGTTGGCGCTTTTGCTGGGGCTGTTGATACCGCAAGCCTTCGCAGCCACCAACAACAACCAGTTTGAATTCGATGACAGTATGTTGGTAGGCAGTGCCAAAGAACAGAAGAACATCGCCCGTTTTAACCAGGCTAACACCATTGAGCCCGGAACTTATCAGGTTGATATCTTCGTCAACGGTGATTTCTTTACCCGAAAGTCCCTGCTGTTCGCCGCTGGGGAGCAAGGTCAGGTCTCAGCCTGTCTGTCAGCGGATATGCTGCTTGATGCGGGCATTTTACCTAGCGCAATCAAAGCCAAAGCTGAGAATGTGCCCAATTGCTTGAATCTGGAGCAACAGGTCGATGGCGCATCCAGCCGTTTTGATTTTGCACGCCTGCGTCTCGATCTTTCCGTGCCACAACTGTTGATGAAGCGTGAAGCACGCGGTGCAGTACCGGTCAACGATTTATCCGCCGGAGAAACCGTCGCGTTTAGCAATTACGACACCAACTATTACCGGACACAAGCTTCCGGCAATACGACAGACTCCACTTATCTGGGTCTGAACTCGGGTATCAACCTTGGTCTGTGGCAATTCCGCCAGCAATCGAGCTTTACGCGTTATAACAGCGATAAAGGCACAAGCAGCAGCCAGTGGAACTCGATACGCACCTACGTACAGCGCCCACTGCCGTCAATCAGAGGGCAATTGACGCTGGGCGAAAGCTTCACCTCGGGCAACCTGTTCAGCAGCCTGGGCTTTCGCGGTATTTTGTTTGAAACCGACGATCGTATGCTGCCGGAATCACAACGTGGCTATGCGCCGACCATTCGCGGCGTGGCATCTACCACGGCGAAAGTCAGCGTGCGCCAGTCAGGGGTGCAGATTTATCAGACCACCGTCGCACCCGGCGCGTTCATCATTGATGACCTGTATCCGACCAGTTTCCAAGGTGACCTGGTGGTGGAAGTACAGGAAGCCGATGGCCGCATTTCTTCCTTTACGGTGCCGTTCTCTGCCGTCCCAGACTCGATGCGACCAGGGCATTCTAACCTGAGCATCGCTGCCGGGCAGGTCCGCAACATCGGTAACAGCAATGCGACATTTGCCGATTTGACCTATCAGGCCGGTTTGACCAACGCCATTACCACCAATTCAGGTATCCGTGTCTCTGACGGCTACCAGGCATTACTCGGTGGGGCCGTGTTTAGCAGTCAGCTTGGTGCGGTGGGCGTCAATGCCGTGTATTCGCGGGCAGACATGTGGGGCAAGACCCTGGATGGTTGGCGCCTGGGTACAACCTACAGCCGCACCTTTATTCCGACCTCTACCACGCTGGCGCTGGCCGGGTATCGCTACTCGACTCAGGGCTATCGCGACTTGAACGACGTCCTGGGATTACGCAATGCGTATGAAAACAACAACGTCTGGTCATCCAGCACCTATCAGCAGAGCAATCAGTTTGTCGCTACGGTGAGCCAAAGCTTAGGGGAATACGGCCAGATCTATTTCTCCGGCTCCACCAGCACTTACCGCGGAAACCGTGGACGTGATACCCAGTATCAGATGGCCTATTCGCACAGTTTTAACAATATCAGCTATAACCTGTCGCTCAGCCGCCAGCAAACCGGCAGTACACGCTATGGTGTGCAGTCAGCGGGAGATGCGGCCAACGGCAGCACGCAGAATATTGTTATGTTCTCGGTTTCCATCCCGCTGGGCGTAGGCTCACGCTCGCCGATCCTGTCGTCAGGTATCAGCCACTCCACCGGTGCTAACGGCAATACTAACTACCAAAGCGCATTGGCCGGGACTCTCGGGGAAGATCAGAGCCTAAGCTATACTGTTAATGGTGCTTTCGACTCTGGCGGTACCGGAGCCAGTTTCGGTACCAACCTGACCAAACAGATGTCTGTAGCTACCTTCGGTGGCAGCTTCTCACAGGGCAAAAATTATACTCAAGGTGGCGCCAGCGCCCGTGGTGCTGCGGTATTGCATAGCGGTGGTGTGACGTTCGGCCCTTATCTGGGCGATACCTTTGGGCTGGTTGAAGCGGATGGGGTAAAAGGTGCTGATGTGATTAACGGCATGGGTGCAAAGATCAATAGCTCCGGTTATGCCATTGTCCCTTCTCTGGTGCCCTATCGTTATAACGATATCGGCCTCGACGCCAAAGGGATTGAGAACGCCAGTGCCGAACTCACCGAGAACCAGCAGCGCGTAGCGCCATATGCTGGCTCGGTAGTCAAAGTCCACTTCAAAACGCTGGAAGGTTATGCCTTGCTGATCAAACTGTTGGGCGCACAAAGTGGCAACTTACCGCTGGGCAGCAACGTGTATGACAGCAATAATGCCGTTATCGGCCTGGTGGGCCAAGGCAACCAGATTTATGCCCGCGCTTCAGGCAAGCAAGGAACATTGCAGGTCAAGTGGGGCGAGTCTGCCAGCGAGCAATGCACCCTGAATTACGATTTACGCGGTCAGGACATGTCACAGTCACTGTATCGTCTGGAGTTACCATGCAACAGCCACTGACGCTCAAAGCAAAACGTGAGATAACAACTATGCGCAAAACCTTTTCTGCTGCATTGCTGACGCTGGCGGGCATCACGCTGGCAACGCCGAGTTGGGCAGAGTGTTACAAAATCACGGCCATCAACAATACGTCAAGCTCACCTTATTATACCGAAGCGGGCAAAGGCACGGCAGCCAATTGGGACGGTTCCATTGATGCGGCAGGTTCTTTGGGTACCTTACAGACCGTTATCAATGTCAACAGCAGCACCTTTCAGCCGAATGGCACATTGATTGCCAGCGGTATCGTTGACTTCCTACAATCTGGGGCTCAAACATACAATTCAGATCAAATCCTATTCCGCTGCACCGCCAGCGAAGCTGGAAAGCTGTACGAGTACTATGCCACCAACGGAGACTCAACCTACGCAGGCTATGTAGAGGTAGGCTCTGCCTATGGCTTACCAGAGTCTTATCAAACTATTATCGATGGCGTAGCCCTGAGAGCGACTAATCTGGTTACTGGCGAATATTATTCTCGTTACTGGAAAGCGCGCCTCTTGACCAACCTGGATACGGACTCACAAGGGTGGATACTGGTTAAGGCCAAAAACTTTAGCAATACCAAAGTAGAGCTATTTCGCCTGAGTAACTCCGTAGGCTCAGCCACTACCGGCGTTGTCAATTGGACACAACCCAACACTTATATCGCTTTTAAGGGGGGAACCCTCTCCTCCAATCTAAGCATTGGCGCAGACTCCTTATCAATATATGGTGGTTGGTACGCTTATTGGCCGGGCGCGGTCAACCTGCATAACCGTATTTATGTCCGCCGGGCGGCGAGCTGTTCGGTCACTAACGTGACCCCTACGGTTGTTTTCCCGCTTATTACGGTAGCGGAACTGAAATCCGGCGTGACACGCCAGATGCCGATAACGATTCAGTTTGCCTGCCAGACCGGGGCCCCTGCCAATGCTGGCCTAGTGGCATTGGCTAGCGGAGTGGCTGCCAACCAGACAGCAATGGGGATTTTGGTACAACCCGCCAACGCGGCGGCAGCTGTATCCGCTGGCTTTGGTACCGCCGGTTCAGGCGTCAGCTATCTTTTATCCGATGGCTATGGCACCGATCCCAACGTCGCCAGCGGCGTAGGCATTCAGATTTCACGTACCAACGGCACGGTATTGAATCTGCTCAGTACGCTGAGTGGCTCGGTGCTGGGGGGCAACAATGCGGGCTGGTACCCGGTATTGACGGATGCAACCGCTGGGGGTGTCGTCAATGGCGTAACCACCTATACTAAAAACCTTAATGCCACGCTGAAAGCCTTACCAGGCAAAACGGTTACCGCGGGCAAAGTGAGCGCGACAGCTCAGGTTATTATTCAGGTGCAATGATGCGAAAATTAACCGGATTATGTATTGCAGGCGCGCTGTTGTTCAGCAGTTGGGCACAGGCAGGCGTGATTATTGAATCATCGCGCGTGGTGTTTTCCGCTGCCGATCGCGAACGGTCACTGCTGTTGTCGAACGGCAATCCTTATCCGGTAATTGTGCAGACCTGGATTGATAATGGAGCCCCGGAAGGGACACCGGAAACAGCAGGAGACGTCCCGGTGTTGCCACTGCCGGGGCTTTTCCGGCTAGAGCCGGGAGAAAGGAAAAACCTGCGCCTGCTAGCCACTCAGATACAGCAACCACAGGATCGTGAATCCCTTTACTGGCTGAATGTCTACGAGATCCCCCCCACTGATGCCAACTTACCGCCTGGTGTTTCTGCGGTAAAAGTGGCAGTACGCCTGCAATTGAAGATGTTTTATCGGCCGCAGAACCTGAAGCCGAATGTCGAGAAACTGACAGAACAGCAGCAGTTCAGCCTGATCAGACTGCCTGGTATGCTGAAACTTAAAGTCGAAAACACCTCACCCTATTACGCTACCTTCAGTGCAGCCAGCCTTACGGGTGGTGGTAAATCATATCCGGCAGGCATTGGTATGCTGGCCCCTTTCTCCAGCAAGACGCTGGAACTCAGTGGCGAAGCGAACTGGCAACCGGACAGTATCCGTTATATTTTGATCAATGATGATGGTAACGGTGTTGAAGGCAAAAAATCCCTTAAGCGGTAACTAACAACCCAAGGCTCGAGAGTTTCAAGGCAGGAAACTGGCCCTGTGGGGCCAATTCTTATCAAACCCGCTGCTGCTGCAAACGTTCGCTGCGGTAAAAACTCAGCACGCACCAGCCCAGAGCGATCAGCGCCAGCGGCGCGCCGACAAAACCAATATTCGACATCCCCAGATGCAGGCTGACCTGGTTACCCAGCAGCGCACCTGCGCCGATACCAAAATTATACAGGCCGGAGTAGATCGACATGGCGACATCGGTAGCATCCGGTGCCAGGCGCAATACGTTGGCCTGCATCGAGAGGCCAATCGCCATAATCGCCATGCCCCACACCACGCACAACAGCGTCAACGCCGTTTCACTCCCCGAAGCGGGCAACAGCAGCAACAGGCTGATGGCCAACAACCCAATCGCGCCAATAAAGAAACCCGAGGGAAAGCGTTCGCTGTAGCGGCTAAACAGCAGGCTGCCGAGAATACCGGCCGCCCCGAACAGCAACAACATCAGCGTGGTAAAGTTTGCCGTCAGCGCCGCCACGTTCTGAATAAAGGGTTCGATATAGCTGTAGGCGGTGAAATGTGCCGTCACCACAATAATGGTCAACATAAACAGGCTGACTAACGCAGGGCGTTTGAACAGCACTGGCACGCTGGAAAGTGAACCGGAATGCTCGCTTTTCAGCTCTGGCAGCAAACGCCACAACATCAGCAGCGCCAGAGTGGCGCAAATGGCAATACCGATAAAGGTCATGCGCCAACCAAGCAGTTGCCCCACCACTCGGCCTAACGGCAGCCCGAGCACCATCGCCAACGCAGTGCCCCCTGCCAGCATGC
Source organism: Serratia sp. HNCC26DJ206 (assembly GCF_057180605.1). Lineage (NCBI taxonomy): Bacteria > Pseudomonadati > Pseudomonadota > Gammaproteobacteria > Enterobacterales > Yersiniaceae > Serratia > Serratia sp. HNCC26DJ206. The sequence continues at coordinate 26,780 of NZ_JBXUGP010000035.1, read as the reverse complement.
TCAACGCCTGCGCTTTTTTGCCCGCAGGAGCAACGCGGATCGCCAACGACGCGGTGATCGACCAGAACACCGAGTGCGCCAGCGCCACACCGGCACGAGAGATAACTAACGTGGTGAAGTTCCACGCCACTGCGGTGAGCACGTGGCTGGCAATAAACAGGACAAATACCCCGATCAGCAGTTTGCGCCGTTCAATTTTGCTGGTCAGCAGCATACAAATCAGCGATGCGGTGGCAACGATCCAAGCATAAATAGTGATGATCAGGCCAACCTGTTCGGTTTGCATCTCAAAACTCTGGGCAATGTCACTCAATAATCCGACCGGGATAAATTCGGTAGTATTGAAGATAAATGCTGAAACGGCGAGAACAACCACGCGCATCCAGGCGGTTGAGCGGGAAGGACTGACTTCTTCCATTACGATGATCCATAGCAGGGGCAGGCAATAGCGCTATGTTAGCCAACCAGCAATAAAAATGCGATATAGATCACATTTTATTTCGCTGTTTTTTTCAACAGCATCGCCACTGGCGACGGCAGGGATAAAAACAAAAACGCTCCCAAATGAGAGCGTTTCTACTGTAAAAACACGTATACCAAGAAATCTTGAATACGAGTTGCTCCTAAAGAGAAGCTTTACGAACCAACAACACGCTGAACCAGTGCTTTGGTCAGATCGGTTCTGATCTGATTGCAGGTTTTTGAAATACGGAATTTATAAGCGGCATCCATGATTTGATGGATATCGGTGCTTACGTTGTCACGAACCCGCATATACAGCTTAGCTTCCGACAGAATATGGTTCAATTCAATGCTGCGAGTCTGGTACATCTCTTGATTGACCTGCTGCAACGCATTCAGCTCTTTCATGCATGAACCGACCAATGTCTCTGTGCTTTCAGAAATTACAGGCTGTGCCACCGGTTGAGTCACAGCGGCCGGGCGCGGCGTTGCCACAGGGGCTGTGTTGGCTTTAGGGCGCTGATTCATATTCTGGCACCCTGCCATCAACACACACACTGCGGCTACCGCGATTGTTTTTTTCATTACTGGGAAACTCCGGGAAACAAAGGAACGGTGTGGTTTACCGCCATAAAAATGACTTTGCGTAGCATAGAGTAACAGGCATAACCCTGACAAGGCCCGCAAAGGTCACAATAGCCTTATCATCACAGAACATCTTCCAGAATAGCATAGAATAATCTTAAAAATAATCCATGCGGAACATAAAGAATAGTAACATCGAATTGATAAATATCATTACCTTAAAAGGTTAGTAGGCTACTTTTACTGCCCTTAACCAAGAAAAAGTGCTGAAAAACAATCCAGGATGCTCAATCCGCCAACAAACACTCTTTTTTCTCACTTTAGTGCTTTGACAAACCCACAGCCCGCCGTTATCATGCGCCCCGTTCACACGATTCCTCTGTAGTTCAGTCGGTAGAACGGCGGACTGTTAATCCGTATGTCACTGGTTCGAGTCCAGTCAGAGGAGCCAAATTTTAAAAACCCCGCTTAGGCAACTAAGCGGGGTTTTTGCGTTTCATGGCGCTGACACTTGGGATTTTAAGTGCCGTCATAACAAAAAAACAAGTGTAATAGCTCACAAAATCAGGACACTAACAGCTGACCTGTTCCCTCATTTCAGTCTACCCCAGATTAGTCAAAGTCCATTTCATGAAGAGGAAAAACAATGAGGAGTAGAGCATTACATAACGCAAAGAGCCCGCTTTTCCAACGACTTTAACCGAGCGTTGGCTTTGCTAGGGCATCATTGTCAATCAAAACGGCACCAGCACGAGGCACGATTTGCCCACCGCTTTTCGTGACGTCTGTTACTGTCCGCAGCGCCAGTGCTGCTATCTAGCCAGCGAAAACGGCACCGTCTACCAATATCACCACGGTCAGATCACCACTCTTCATCAGGGGGACGAGCCGATTTGGTCACTGGGCATCTCGCCAAATGGCGCTACGCTGGCTTTTGCGGAACGTCTGGGCAAAATCTATTTATATGACCTGGAGCACAATCGAGTCATTGAAACCACCGACTGTCGCTTGCCAAAACGCCTCAAGTGGTTTGATAACCAGACGCTCTATATTTCTTACAGTGGTTCTATTCATAAAATCTTCTTTGATGAACAGTGGCAACACCATGTTGAGTTTATCAGCCCTAATGACAACACGGTGGAGGACTTTGTTTTCATCGATGACTATATCGTTTTCATCACTTACAACCGCAGAATTTGGCTCTATGACCGTTTGTCCGCGACTCAGTTAGACAGCGTCTATAACAGCGAGGACTATATGAAAAACATTATACATATCAACGACAATATATTTGCGACTTTAGGTCGCTCAGGCTATCTTCAACAATACGAACTACATAATGAGCAGATAAAACCCGGCACACAGTTGAAAATGGTGTAATACTCATGAACTTGTCGCAAAATACTTGCTTAACCTTACTGGTAGCATCCAATTTCTTCTCCTCGGTCGCCGTAAGCATAGGGATGTATATCATCCCTTGGTATATAAGTAATGAAGGTGGGCAACCCAGACTATTGGCGATAATGGCTACAATATCTTCCTTGATGCTTATATTCTTCACGCCATGGTTCGGCATGCTGGTCGACAAATTCAATAGGAAAAATCTACTCACGGTGCTCAATGTCATCATTTGTATCGCTTTCATCCTGGCTATTTGCAGCCGGTACTTCTCCTTCAGCATTATGCTACCTTTAGTCGCCTCCTATTTTGTCATTCAATTTTATTATGCTATCTTCTATATCGCTCGGCAGGGGTTTATTAAAGATATATTCAGCGGTGATTATCTATCACGAACCAACTCCCTTCTTGAGATGGAATCACAAGCATCAACATTGATCTCTGCGCTATTAGTCATCTCTGTATCGTCATATTTGAGCTATGATACTATCTTTGTGCTGCTGGTCACGCTGATTGCCATCTCTCTGTTTATCTTGCTAGCAATCCCTTACCAACGGCACTCTCCTGTAAACACTCAGATACCCAAAAGCTCGCTTATTCAGCTCCAGCCAGAAAACCGGAATATCATTTTATATCTTCTGGTAGGTGCAGTACCCTTTGTCTGTATCATGGTGGTTAACGTTATTCAGGCTCCATTTATGCACGAAGTGCTGCATGCCTCGATTGAATCTTACGCTTCCTTCGGCATCATTTATGGCCTGGGCGCCATTTTAGTTAGCCTGTTGCTGGGTTGGTTGGCACCCAAATTCTCTGCGAGAAAATTGGTTCACCTCTTTACCGGCGGTTTCGCCTTAACAGTTCTACTGATCGCCAGCACCCCCACTTTGCCGGTGATTTTATGCGGAGCTTTCTTCCTTGGTTTATTTAATTCCGCATCACGTATAAGCAGTCAGAATGTCGTTCTTACTGAAATAGACAGCGAAAAAATCGGGCGCGTTTTTTCGACCGGCCAGTTATTCACCTTGATTAACCGCGTGATTGCAACCGGACTGGTCGTCATCCTCTTCCAGGAAAGTTACGAATATGCTTGGTCCTATGTTCTGATTATCAGCGCCACTGCCCCTATCAGTTTAATGTTGTGGTCGTTTTATGCTAATCGGCCGCAGAAAATAAGGAGATCGTAATGAATATCGCTATCGTGACAGGCAGCCATCGCAAGCAATCAAACTCCCGCAATGTGGCAAATTATATTGCTCACCAGCTCCAGCAGAAAGAACACTTTGTCGATACGCTCGATTTAGCTGAAATAAACCTGCCCTTGTGGGACGAAGATGTGGAAACGAATGCGCAGAAATGGTCAGTGCTTAAAGAGTGTAATGAACGATTGATCAATGCTGAAGCATTGATCATCGTCACCCCAGAGTGGAACGGCATGGCACCGCCGATGCTGAAAAACTTCCTACTGCTCTGCGAAGCAGAATATGTGGGTCATAAACCAGCGCTGTTGGTCAGCGTATCATCGGGAATGGGCGGCGCTTATCCGATCCATGAACTGCGAAGCAGCGGTTATAAAAACAACCATATCTGCTATCTCCCGGACCATATTATCGTACGTGATGCAAACAATACGCTAAGAACTCCGCTTCCTGCCGACGATCATGAGCAACGACTGCGGGCAAGGATCGACTACCAACTGAACCTGTTGCTGCAGTATGGCTCGGCGTTGTCTCAAGTACGCGCTTCCGGCGTCGTTGATTTCGAGCAATTCCGATACGGTATGTGACTTTTCTCTGAACGCAATGCCGCCGAGCAATATGCTGGCATCGCACTTTTGGCCGCCACTAAATAGCTGATCCTAATACCGCTACACTTTTGCCTGACCGTGCTTCCTACCAGGGAATGGGCTGACCGTTTTCATAAAGTGGCGTACCTTTTTCAGTAATTGCCACATCGAACGGCAGCTATGATTCCGGGTTACCCTAGCACCATGCGCATCAAGTTGAATGCTGAACGATAATGTCACTCGCCTTGCTGATGATTCGTCAATGGCACCTCATCAAAAAGTCGTAATGTAAGAAGGCCATGGCCTACGGCTGCACCGGCGCGAAGCGCTGAGGCAATAAAAACCGTCTCTGCGATTTCTTCTCGCGTAGCACCAGCCTTGGCAGCGTTCTTTGCATGTACATCAATACAATATGAACACTGAGTAGTGAGAGCGACCGCGATAGAGATAAGCTCGCGGTACTTTTCGGGGATGAGGCCATCTGTGCGTTCGGCAGCCGACTTCAAACCAAGAAATGCTTGTGCTTCTTTGGGCGCCAACCGGAGGAGTTCTTTGGCAAGGGATAAGTCTTCAGGGCGCTGATATACGGTCATGATTATTCTCGCTGACTCATTGTAGTAAAAGGCATCTTAATTGCCCTCGCAAGGACAAACTCTGCCTGATTCAAACCGAGCAAATCGGCACTCTATGCTCAACTCAATAATTTTATGCAGATTTTTCCGCCAGCAGATATTCCCTGACCAGAGCCCGTGCGCGATGTAAGCGACTTTTTGTCGCTTCACGCGTGATGTTCAGGTAATTGGCAATTTCACTGATGGTCATTTCCTGCAAATCCCGCAGCAGAATGATTTCGCGATGCGTTGAAGGCAAAGATTCCAGTGCATGAACCAGATCCATGCGCAGTTCATTCACCGGTATCTCGGCAAAGCGGGACGAGTTTTCAATATTCTTCAGATCCTCCATTCCCCTCAGGAACATGAGGGCTGGCAGCATGCACAGGCGTGTGACGATTTTGTACAGCCACCCGTTTAGTGCTGATGCAGTGCGAACTGTCCCTACTTTTCGGTAGAGAATAATGAGTGCTTCCTGTACCACATCATCTATCGCAGACGACCGCTGACACTGGTAACGGGCATAACGCCGGATATCCGGACGTAGCTGAACCAGCATATGCTCTAACGCTACGGGGTCCCCAGCTTGGGCCGCAGCAAAGGTATTCTCTTGAATCCGCATGAGGCTCCCGCTCAGTGACCTGTGGATTTTCGACTGGCCACGGCACGCACCGGACAGTATCGCAATGCACCAGTAACCAGGCTCACAAAGCCGACGCCCGCAATGGTTATCCCCAACCACGTAGTATGGAGGCCGATCAGCCCGTACAGTATCAACAGGCACCCCCCTACAACTCGGGCGATTCTTTCTTTGTTCCCTACATTTTTGCGATTGAACATAATGGGTTCTCTTTTGGCTGAATAATGGATGGCAGGAACAAATCGTTTGGTACCTGCAAAGAGAAAGAGGGCCTAAACGTTTAAAAGGATTCGCCGGATTAAAAATATTTTCGGGGCTGTAGCAGACAAGCAATTTTTCCGGCCGCTAGAAATGAATATAATACTCTGTAAATTAACAAAAAAGTGTAATTAAAGCCGCTTGAATCCTTGGTGTTGTTAGTGGCCTCTCGCTCAGCGGCCGATTTACTCTTGATACAGCCGAACTCAGCAACTTTGTTTTTGTGTAGATTGAGGCAAATCATTGAGCCTCATCTGGTCTTACAAACCTGTGAAGTATTGAACTGGATCAGCGTTATTTTGGCGGCGTCCGTAAAGGCCAGAAAGCTACGCGACGGTTCACGCGCCGAACTGGCCAAAGTACTGACCCAGAACAAACCTGGCGTCATGAAAATCAGGCCAGACAGGCGTTAAAACCTATTCAGCGATAAACAAGCAGAGTAAAGATGCGTACATACCTGGCCTGCCAGCCCCTGCTGCTATATCTTAAACCCAAGCCCCATCTTAGACTGGGACAGCGGGTAGCGTGTTTTCCGATCACTCATCAGGTCGTTGTCGATAGCTGCATTTTTCACTGACAACCCTGCCAATAGTTCAATTTCACATTAAACGTAACCTCAAAGCTCCGAAGGAGTAACAGAATGAAATCACGTGCATTGATTGTTGGCGTCAGCGGTGTTGTGGGTAGCGCACTGGCGACCAGGCTGTTGGCCGAGGGCTGGCAGGTTTATGGCCTGTCGCGTGGCAACACCCCAGTCCCAGAAGGCTGTACGGCATTGACAGCGGATTTAACCTCAGAGAAGGCGGTGAAAAACGCATTGCAGGGTATTGAGGTCGATAAGGTGTTCTTCAGCGTCTGGGCGCGGCAGGAGAATGAACAGGAAAATATCCGTGTTAATGGTGCGATGGTACGCCACGTGCTGGAAGCTCTGGGCAGTAGCCTGAAGGGGGGTCATGTGGCGTTGGTCACGGGTCTGAAACACTACCTTGGTCCGTTTGATGCTTATGGTAAAGGGGAGGTGCCACTCACGCCATTCCGCGAAGAACAGGGGCGCCAACCGGTAGATAATTTCTATTACGCGCAAGAGGATGAAGTGTTTGCCGCCGCGGAAAAATACCATTTCAGCTGGTCTGTGCATCGCCCACATACCATTATCGGTTATGCAGTAGGTAACGCGATGAATATGGGACAAACTCTGGCGGTGTATGCCACGCTGTGCAAACAAACCGGGCAGCCATTTGTCTTTCCGGGTTCGTCTGCGCAATGGCATGGTGTGACCGATATGACGGATGCCCGTCTGCTGGCGTCGCAGTTACTGTGGGCGGCAACCAGTAAGCAGGCAGCGGATCAGGATTTCAATGTGGTCAATGGTGATGTGTTGATGTGCCGCGCGATAATTGAACGCACAAAAGCGCGATAATTAGATGAGAAAATAATTTCAATATATGAAAAAGAATTACGAAAAAGCACCCGTTAAGGTGCTTCAGACTTCATTGCTGATAGGATGTTTTCAGTAAGAACTGCCTTGACCGATATCAACACCCTCTTTATCTGCCGCTGTCACTAACTCGCTTTCATGCTGCCGCAATTCTGCGAGCTGTGACTCAATCTCAGCCATTCTATTGAGGGCATCAGGGCCAGTGAGGGGTGAACAATCAGGCCACTCACTATCACTAATGCCTTCAAAGGCACTGCGAAGCACGCTCTTAATCTCTTCATGGTTATAGAGGAGTGCTAATTCATGCGGATTTGAGCCATCAAAACCTGTGACCCTTCCAAACATATAGCCATGACTTCCGCCTTTGCGTGCTGAATAGAGAAAACTGGTTACAGCACCACCATCATAATCTACTCCTTTAGTCGTGCGCTCAGCCGTTGTCAGGATACGTACCCTCATTTTATTGACAAGCTGATTATGCAAATTATCAATATTTAAAAGTGATGCCTCCAACAAGCCGGCCCGACTAAGAGTTGACTGATTAATAGTCTCGTATTCATATTCAAGCGAGGATATTTTATTGCGTGTGTCTGATAAATCAGACTGTAAATTACGTCGAACACCCATCATTTGAGCGGCGACTTCTTTCAGGGCTGATAGAGGGTTTAATTTAGCCATAATAGTTATTCAAACTCCAAGAAAAAATAGCGAGTAGTTATACGTCAGCGCGATAAAGTAACTGGCCGCGCCACAGGAACGCCTGTTTCACAGAGCCATCAGGTTGACGAACAGGGATACGCGCGGACATATCGCAATCCTGGACACCAGCAAAACATATCGGGGTTGCCGTACTGGCGAAATCAACGGGAGCAACCCTTTGAGCGACGGAGAAATTAAGCGCTGATAACCCTTTGACCGCTGGTAGCGCAGCGCCTAAAAATCCTACGTGACGCAAGTAGAAGCGCCCTGGCGTTGGATTCCCCGGCGAATCAGGTAAGTAGAAAGAGGCCGAACGGTTCTTGTACATGCCAGACTTGACGCCATCAAAAAGCTCCTCAGAGAACTCAGCGGCAATATTCAGGCGGCTATTGTGCATATAGACTGCCAGAACATCTCCTAAGTGGGGCTTATTATCGTTCGGGTGACCAATAGTAAGTGGTGACTTAAAAAGTTGGGGATTGTAGGTATTGGCAACCTCAGCAAGTTGTTGCTCGCTGAATGTCACCTCCCTACCATCCATTGCGGTGAATGTACCAGGGCGAAAAATATCTAAATTACGGACTTGTGGCATGATTTTACCTATTTAAGCATCTGTCTAAGTGTCGGAAGATTAGCCTGTATCTGCGTCATGAACTGACGATTACCTGCTACTGTTTGTGCTCCTTGGACATACACATCTGCTGGGTTTAAAACCAGAGTTTGTTGCAAGATGATATTGGGATCAGCCGTCATCCCTGGCCTGTTTGTGACTATTTCAGGCAATGACGCTTGTTCTGTCGAAAATGGTGCAGGTATACCGGCCAAACCACCTGTTGAATGATGGAAGCGAGGCAACCAGGCCTCAAGTGCGGCCATGCCCTGGCGGTTAAAATCGTGCAGGAAATCCAGTGCGCCAGGCTGTTGAACTACGGCGGCTCGTGTCACATACTCATTATTTGAGAGCATGGCCGGAATGGAGTCGCTGGTTGATGTTCCAGGCCCCTGGACATGTCCACCCGTTGCGGCGAACACCGCGCCAAACATCCCACCTAAGCCACCAGATGCCCCCATAAGGCTTGATGTAGCCATCTGCGCCAATTGTTGTGCAGCGATTTTCGCCATGCCGTCAACAATACTGAGTACCAGGTTTTTCACCGAGTCGGACAGGCTCATAGTGCCTTTAGCCAGGCCCATCAATGAGCTTTCGATACCACTTTGCAGACCATCACGGAAGGCAATCGTCAGTTCATTACCAGCCTGATTCAGCTTGCCAAGTTGCTCTTCCAGCTTGCTGATCATGTCACGGACTTTTTCACCCGCTTCGCCTGGCTGATTAGCCATCTCTTTGAGTTGCGGCAGATAGGCTTTGATCTTGTTGCCAACCTCCTGATGCAAATCTACCAGACGTTGACGACCCTGGATTTCAGACAGCAGACCACCCTGGACTTGTGCCTGTATGCTGGTTTCCTGCTGGGATTGGTAGGCAAACAGATCATCGAGCTGTTTCTTCATGTCATCGACACGAATTTTGGTTTCGGTGACCGGTAACAGTTTATCAAGCCAACTCAGTCCCTCTGTGTTACCACTAGCCTCAAACTCGGTGCGTAACTGAGCAAACTTTTCTTTGGTCTGTAACAGACTGGCTCCAGCGGATTCACCGATAGCCCGCATATACTCCAACTGCAACTGGACGTTTTGAGTAGCAAATTCACGGGCATTGATCGCCGCGTTCGCCGCTTCAGCAGACTGGCGCTGTGCGGTAGTCAGGTTACGTGTCGCGATTTCTTGCGCCCGCAGCGCAGCGGCTCCTTCAACGTGCTTGGTAGCCTGTTTCTCAAGCTGTTCAATAAAGCGCTGGTTCTCGGCAAATGACTTTTTATCCGATGCCGCACTGACTTTGAGTGCTTTTTGCCGGGCTTCTTCTTCATCAAGCAACTCAGCACGCACACGGGCATCGCTTTGCGCTTCTTCGGTGGCGTTTTTTAACAGACCATGCTCAATCTCATACTCGACCTTGGCCGCGTTGGTATTGGATTTTTTCAGGTCTAACTGCCGCTGAAGCTGTTCGTTGAACTGTTTGGCTTTTTGCCCTGTTTTATCCAGAGCTTTCACATCAATATCCCACTGACCGCCTGAGAAATTGATGCCGTCATCTGATGTGACTCCCTTGTCGAGCAGACCATCGGTGCCCTCACGCATGCCTTTGTCAGCCCACATAGCCTGATATTTTTTCTTAAGCTCATCAACGGCATTGGCTTCACGATTAACTTCATCGGTGTTATTTGCCCAGGTAGATTTCAAACTTTCAGCCGCGGCGATAGCCTTATCATGGATTTCCTGCTGTTCAGTCTCCGCTTTGGTACTGGCCTCAAGGGCAGCTTTTTGAGCCTCAAGGAAGGCCAACGTTTCTTTGTTTTCTTTCAGGCGTTGCTGGTCATCGGCACTTAATCGGCTTTTCCGTTTTTCATTCCGTGTAATGACCTCGCTAAGGCGGCTAATTCGTGTGTCGAGGTTGCTTTCCGGGGTTTCAAATCCAGGGAAATCAAACACCCCAGACTTAGCGGTCTGAATCGCCTCGGCCATCTGTTGCTTGATACCTTTCCAGCCGCTCGCCACCATACTTAGCTTGCTGTTCAACGCATCCAACCGAGCCATACCCGCCTTGTTATAGGCGTCTGAGGCAACTTCTATCGCCTCTTCATGACGCCCTTGTTCTTCAAGTGAGCGAATTCTCTGGTAGGTTGCGCCGTCTAACCAGTGATATTGCTCATTGGAGTTGACTGCCCATTGCGTGGCGCTTTCAGACATTTTGATAAATTCTGACACCACTTCACTGGCGGATTTTCCTGTAAGTTCAGCCATTACAGAGGCTGCTTGAGAAACGGAACTCAGTGTTTCGCCAGTAAATTTTCCACTACTGACAAGGCCGTTGAGAATATCGCGCACTTGTGCGTAATTACTACTGAGCTCGCCGCCTTGCACCGCCATTTTTTCCAACTGACTGGCAGTGACCCCTGAATAATTACCGGTTAATTGAATGCTGCGGTTAAAGGTATCCTGGTCTGAAATCGCACTGAGCACAACGTAGCCGGATGCCGCAATAGCGCCAATGACACCAGTCAGCGCAAGGGTACTTGCACTGAATAGTGGCGGTAGCAGGCCCATGCGATTACCGAGTTCAAAAATGTTGTTGCTGGCATCACGGATATTACCCTGTGCCAATTGGTGGATAAGAACTCGTAGTTCCCGGCTCGCCGTTCGGGATTTGAGTGATAATGTCTCAGTACCTTCACTCAGTTGCCCCAGCGCTTCGCGTTGCCCGCTGATTTTGCCGAGATAATCCTTAAATGCATCATCATCAATAAGGCCCGCTTTGTGCGATTTACGCAGTTGAGCCTCTTGAGCGTCCAGTTTACCTAGCGCTTTAGATGCTGGATCAATACTGCCGAGCAAGCTGTCCAGATCTTTCTTCAGCTTGTCGACTTCTTTTGCATGTGCTTCAGCCGCTTTTGCTGCCGCCTCTTCAGCCTGGGCAACCTTCTGTTCTTCCTGGTATAACGCATGACCGCGGGAACTTTGCGCATTCCAGGCAGCGGTCACTTCTTCAGCGCTACGAGCCGCACGCTGGGATTGCGTCACAGAGGTATTCAACTCGCTGTTGAGCACTTGCTGAGACTGGGTATGTTGCCGTATAGCTTCGCTTACAGCCTGTTGCGATACCACCAGAGATTGCCACTGGCCTTGGCTGTTTTCTACTGCCTCACCGCTGGATTTTATATCCCCGGTCAGTGATGTAAGCGCCTGTTTGGCTTCCGCCATATCGGCAGTAATGCGCAAGGCAAGGTTAAGCGTAGAGTTACCTGTAGCCATGATGCATTATCCTTCTGGCTGTGCGTGTGATTTTGATTCAACCCTGTTGCATATCTTGTATATTGCACCAGTGCTGAGTTGATACTCTTTAACCAATCTGCATATACTTATGCCGCTTTGCCTTTTTTGATAAATTTCCAAATCTCGAAGCTCTTTTTCATTGCCAAGATTTTTGGGAAATGAGATTAATTGCCCACCAAACTCACGGGCAATAACCTCGACAATGCCATCGGCAAAGCGCTGGCATTGCTGCGAGTTCAAACCATTATCTATTGCGAGTTTTTCAGCATACGTAGCAATATCTTCATAAAGGGCATAGCGTTTTAATGCCATCGGCGAATTTCTAACTTTCATACTCAACACTCTGTTGATTGATGTGCGAATACTTTATCGCTGTATAAAACACCCATCGTTTATACACGGATTAAATTTGCTGGATGGTTGGGAAGGAAAAGAAGGTGTGAAAAATATGCCGCTAGTGTGGGCAGTTTAACCAGACTATCTAAAATGCGCGGCAACCGTATTAGAAGCTATTACAATACGGATATCAGTTTAAAAGTGTATGTCGGTGCCAGAAAAGCAGAAAACGCCACTATGGGCGTTTTAGGCGTTTTTACAAGTAGGGAAGATAAGCGGTTAGCGTGGCGATCTAATCACCACGCCGTCGCAACATCAGTGGGTATCTTTGAGAGCATGACTCATCGCCACCGAAAGCGGCATCCTGGGCAAGTTCTTGATGGTATCACCAATATTGTCTGAAATACGGCCCATCGTTGAACAGAAGGAGTCACCGTTTAATTCAATGGTTTCTGTTCCTGTTGATTTACCTGACAGGTTACAAAACATATTCGCAATATCCTTGACATCCTCAAGCCGGTTAGCATCATCCTCGGACAAAATGTATACCCAATCCTGCGAATCTGAAGATTCATCCTCACTTGGGCTTACGCCCCCCAAAGTGCCATACAGCGTGTTAAGAATAGAAATTGCATCAGAGACAAGAATAAGTGCCGAATCAGTCAGCATGGAGACTTCACTTTCAGCACTCTTGGCCGCTTGTGTTGCTACACTGCCAAATTCCAGCAGGCTTTTAACCGCCGTCATTCTTGAGATGGTGGCCTCCCATAAATCCTTGCTGCTAGAATTTTTTTTCACATAAAGAACATCATTATTGCAGCCTTGAGAGAAGTCAGTCATTGACTGAAATTCATCACCGTTATGGTCAGCAATGTTAATAATATTACTCATAGTCATTACCTCCCATACGTGGTGAATGATTAACAGAACCATTCCGCGCTATTTCATCAAGTTTCTGACTGACAATATTGTTAATTGCTCTATCACGTAAAACGTACTTATTATAAACCTCATAGGCGGCAGAATTTAGGCCAGGACGGTAGTTACCTGCCAGCATGGTGGCTATAAATATTTCAATAACGAGACTGATTTTATTCAGCTCACTGGGGGTGGCATGGCGCGTGACAATCTTGCAACTCTCATAGCAATAGTCACTACGCTTATTTGCTGGCATTGATGCCGCTACGCCAAAATTGCCGTTGACCATCAATGAGGCTATCTGTTCGAAACAACTGGTTAGCTCCAGAACTTCAGCTTCATCAGCATAGCGCAGTGCCACCTTGCACAACTGACGACAGTAGAACTTGAGGTTCTCAGGGGTGATCACGTAACGAACGGAACCCTCGACTTCATTCGTGGCGCTTGAGACTGGTGATTTTAGCCGATTAAAATCACGAACAAAGCTACTGAGTGAGTAGTCGTGGCTAGCTAGCGGGTATTGTTCGTAGGAAAAAACGACGCGACCACTGGTTCGTTCCTTGATGATAGCTACCATACCGCCATCTTTCTGTACGTAGTGCTCTCCAACCTCGGGCAGTAATTCAGGGAAATACCGTAGAACTTGACCTGCACCTTGGTTAGCCGCGCTTAAGCGGTTAGAATCGTTGTTAGCCATTGCGTTAACCTCTTAACGTTAGTGGTTAGAAGCCCGGTTAGTGCTCCAACACTGCCGGGCTTTGTTGTTTTTGTCATTCAATGTGATATACAATCAAATGACAATTAAAATGTAATTAGGTATAATGCATATGTCAATACAAAAGAGTACAAAGAAAGCTAGCGCCCCTTTTCAACTTAGATTGGACAATGAATTACGTGATGCGATAGAAGAGGCAAGAAAGCAGGATGGAGATGATTCTATAGCTGGCTGGATGAAGCGAACACTCCGTAAGGAGTTAATAAATAGAGGTATTTTGAAGTGATTTTTTCCGTCTACCCAGGCAACTACTACAAAGAGGAACCCCTATGGGCCGTAAGAAAAACCCACCGATACCATTAGAGCAAGACGCCACACTAAAACCCGAACTGGAAGCAACTCATAACCTCATGGCGACACTTCAAAGTGAGTTTCATGATGAGCGCGATCTGCTGAACCAGCTTCTTGGTCAGGCTCAAATGGCTGAAGCTTTTGCGAAATTTTCCAAGACAGTCTTGACTTCAAAAATGGCGTTCGTTAAGGAAAATAAACTTTATCAACAACTTAAAGGAAAGAAAAACCAAGACGGTCTTGAGTTTTCAGGTACATGGGCGGAATTTTGTAACTTACTAGGGTACACACCTGAGCATGCTAATGAATCAATAGCTAATCTCCAGATTTTTGGCGAAGAAGCCCTCGAATCTATGTCTCGCATGGGTATCGGCTACCGTGAATTACGCCAATATCGAAAGTTACCTGAAGACCAGCAATTAGCATTAATCGAAGTTGCTAAAGAAGGTGATAAAATCGCATTACTTGATTTAGCCGAGGAATTAATTGCTAAACACATAAAGGAAAAAGAGGCTTTAAATAACGAACTGAAAAATACTAAAACTGACTTGGAAATTAGCCGCCAAAGTGTAGCTGAGAAGAGAGAGCAAGTCAGCAAGTTAATTACAGAAAAAGAGGATTTGAATTTCAAGCTACGGCAACGCGTTGCGCGCGAAAAACCAGATGAAGAATCCGATGAGATTATTCAAGAAATTAATATTTTTGTTTTCTCAGTAACTAATGTTGAACTTGCTAATATTGAGAATGGGTTTAATTCTTTATTGGAGAATAGCGAACGTACCGGAAAACAACACGCTCACTACATGATTGGGGCACTTAATACTATAGAAGCGAAATTGCGAGATTTACGCAGCAATTTCAACCTTCCCGAATATGTGGCTTACGACCCAGTGCCCGACTGGGCTAAAGAGGGAAAAGAAAACACATTAACCTAATAAAGTCTATGAATTACTCAAATTTGAGGCTGAATATTGAAACTTTCAGCCTTGCTAAGTTTTATTTTGTTAGTATATATTCAATTAAGACATTTTTTCATTTTAGGAGAAAAGGAATGCTCAAGAAGTTATTTATTATAAGTACGCTAATCATCTCGGGGTGTGCAACAAAACAGTATCCTGTGGCAGCTCCATTAAGTTTAGATGAAGCCAATACTCTTGACTGTAAAGGGGTTGAACAGGACATAGCCAGAGTTAAAAGTGTACAGCAAGAAATTGAACGGACGGGAGAATTTGATGGTCGAACTGTACTGGGTGCTCTTGGAGACTTCGGTATTGGTAATGGGATGGCTAAATCTGATGCAAGAAAAAAGGCTCAGGACAGGTTAAACCAGCTTGAGGTACTGAAAGTTTCTAAATGTAGTTCTACCGCTGAAAAATAGTGCTTCAGAAACGCCGCTAAGTTCGGCGTTTTCTCTGCTTTGTGTTTTTCAATATATGAAAAAGAATTACATCCCCATCACGATATTTTTTACTATTTGCCCGTATTTTTCGTAATTATCGCGCTCCTCCTACTCCATTTATCTCACTCCTTATCAATGTGTTTCGCTGGAAGTGGATGTGGGGAGAAATCGCCCATTACTTTGGCATAGAGCCAGTGCCATTCAGCGGTGAAATACAACCGTTGGAAGGCAGGATGCATGAGGCCACTGCGCAGTGGCAAAAGATCGCCGAACAGTTCTCTCTGAAACAGGCGGATGTCAATAAGTTGGCGTCATGGTGGCATACCGATGCCGATCTGGGCCGCCCGATGGAGGTATTTACCGACATCAGCAAAAGCCGAAAAGCAGGATTTATGGATTATCAGTGCACTCGCGACTCATTTATCGAACTGTTCGATAAATTAAAAGCCGAGAAGATGATCCCGTAAGCAACTGCAGGTTTTCACCTTCCAGAAAACGTACCCCCCGTGGGGAGGCAGAAACATGCCCCCCCCACAGCCTGCTTGCAACTGCCGCACCGAGGTTGTGTTGACGCTGTAACCCTTACTATGCTGATGCTGTTAGGGGATGTTCTACAGCCTTTTCACTTTGGCTGTTATTAGTTAAAAAACTCGATCCGCACGTTCTGCTTACCTATGGTTTCAGCCAGGGTTTGTGGCGAATCGACACGGCCAACGGACGTGTATGCGTAAGATGACTTAAACGTTGCATAAAACAGCACTAATGTCCGGCTGCCGTACAGCATGAGGTCGCCATTGTGGATGGTGCCGGGCAGTGTCGCGCTGGTGGGCAGCGTATGAGGCAGTTCTACATATTTTTCATTACCGTTTAACTCCGTCATCTCCAGCGTCATAGGCAACTGTGCAGCAAATGCCTTGGCCGCGGGGTTATCGTAAAGCGTAATGTCATAGCGTTGTCCGTTAATTTTCATCTGAATCTTCATGCCATGTTCCTTATGAGATTGTGAGTAAGCATAACTGACAAAAGAACATCCAATCATTGCAATGATAAGCGAAACGAAAACGATACTCCTGCGGTGGCCTTTCATACCCGTATTCTCCCCAGGCAATGTTGAAATCAGCCTCCCCTTATTTCAGATTATTGCTGAAAAAGATCGATAACCAGCGTGACAAGACCCTGTTCTGCCAACTTCTGCGCATAGAGGTTAGAACTTTGCTCTTTCACCGCCCCCATAGGATGACCAACGATAATCGCCGGATTTTTGGCGTTCTGATTGATGTTTTTGGCATAAACAGATTGCCAGTGACATCCATCTGATACTGGTTTTTAAAAGTCACCTTTTGCTGGGTGACCTTATCGCTTTTGTAAAAATTATCTGCCCCCTGAGACATATCGGCTGCTGTTACAGTAAACGAACTGATTAACAGCCCTAACATCATAGTCAAGGTTCTCATAACACTATCCTTATTGGATAAGCGGGTGGCAGCCCACTCGGTTAAAAAATAAATTACGCCACAGAAGGTAGAACGTACCTGCCCATTCACCACGACCCCGGAGGAGGAACTTCTTAGGTTCAAAGGCTGAACACATCAATGGCTTGCATTTTCAGAGCATTAACCCCTGTTCATGCAGTGTGTTTAGGGTCTTTACGTGATGCCAATACGGCCAGCATGGCCGCGATCGTCAGCAGGATGCCGCTGATGGCGAAACTACTTTGATAACCGCTGTGGTCGTACGCCAGTCCGCCAAGGGTGGAACCCAGCGCGATAGAGAGCTGTATTACCGCAACCATCAGCCCACCGCCTGCCTCCGCATCATCAGGCAGTGTTCTGGCAACCCAGGTCCACCAACCGACCGGAGCGGCGGTCGCTACCAGCCCCCAGATGCCGAGAAGGGGTATAACGATCGCGATGTTGTAACCAAACGCGATCAGCATCCCGGCAATCGCGGTCATCAGCAGCGGAATGACAATCAACGTCGGATAAAATCCACGACGCAGAAAAACACCGATCAGCAGCGTGCCGATAAAGCCTGCAACCCCAATGATCAAGAGCGTGAGCGACAGCGTAGAAACACTGGCATGGGTAGCCGTTTCCAGGAACGGCCGCACGTAGGTAAAGAGCGTGAACTGCCCCATAAAGAAGATGCCGCAGGCCGCTATCCCGGTTGCAACAAACCGATTGTTCAACAGGCGCAAAATATTACCTGAACGCTTGCCGTCCCTTGCCGCCACCATTGCAGGCAAGCTGAACCACTGCCAGACAAAGGCGATTAACGCCACCAAGACGAGACAAAAGAATGCCCCACGCCATCCGATGACGGCACCGAGATAACTGCCAAGCGGCGCGGCGATCACCATCGCCAACGCATTGCCGCCGTTAAAAATGGCCAGCGCTTGCGGTACCTGAGTCGGTGGTACCAGGCGGATCGCCGTCGCCGCTGACATTGACCAGAGGCCGCCGATGGCGACACCGAGTAATCCGCGTCCTAGCATGTAGGTCAGATAATCAGGCGCTATCGCGACAATCATGCCGGAAAGCGCCATCAACAGCGTCAGGCCCAGCAGCAGAACCTTACGGTCAATATTCCCGGCAAGTGCGGAGATCGACAAGCTGGTCAACACCGCCAGCGCACCTGAAATCCCAATCCCCTGCCCCGCTAAACCTTCGCTGACGCCCAGTTCGCGGGAGATGGGGGTCAGCAAGCTGACCGGCATAAACTCCGATGCCACAAGAGCAAACACGCACAGAGTCATTGCCAGCACGCCGCTCCAATAGGTGGTTGGCTGTCGGGCCGAAGTCTCATTCACTAATGGGGTCATAACGCCTTATCTCTCTTATTCCGGTGCTCAAGCCAAAGTTGTGTCTTTACTCATGGGAGTAAAACTCAAGTATTAGAAAATTAATGAGGGAATGCGGACATGGAATTCATTGACCCGCCTTGCGCTACCCGTTGATGAAAATTCTACACACGTGACGTATCCTGACTAGCTAATGAATACTTAATGGGCTTATAAGCCATGATTATAAATACCGGCAAGGAGATAAGATGAAACGTAACCTTAATGATCTGATCTCGTTTATGGCAGTCGCGCGCGAAGGTAGTTTTACCCGTGCCGCTGCGCAGCTTGGCGTCACTCAACCAGCCCTGAGCCAGGCGATCACGAGTCTGGAAAATCGTTTAAAAATCCGTCTACTTACCCGTACTACACGCAGTGTTTCCCCCACTGCCGCTGGAGAGAGGCTGTTGCTGGCGATTGGCAATCGTTTTGATGAGATTGAAGCAGAACTGGACATGCTGACGGCGTTACGCGATAAACCCGCTGGCACGGTGCGTATCACCTGTGGACCCAATGTTCTGCATTCCCTGCTGCTGCCGAAATTATCCTCCTTACTGCGCAACTATCCCGATATAAAATTGGAATTTGATGCCAACCACGGGTTCCGTAATATCGTGGCCGACCGGTTTGATGCCGGCGTCCGGCTAGGGGATACCATTGATAAAGATATGATAGCAATCCCAATTGGCCCACCATTGCGCATGGCAGCTGTGGCATCCCCTGACTATTTCACTCATCATCCGCAGCCGCAAACACCAAAGGATCTGGTTCATCACAACTGCATCAATATGCGTATGACAGCCTCTGGTAGGCTCTATGTCTGGGAGTTTGAACACCAAGGGGTACCAGTCAATGTGCGTGTCGACGGGCAATTGATTTTTAATACGTCAGCCCATATGGTCGATGCAGCAGTAGCCGGACTGGGCATTGCATTTCTACCGGAAGAAGAATTTGGCTCGCATATAGTAGACGGGCGCCTGATACGCATTTTGGAGGAATGGTGTGCCCCTTTCCCTGGGTATTACCTTTATTATCCCAGCAGAAAGCAGCCTTCCCCCGCATTTTCGTTAGTTGTTGATGCGCTGCGATACCGAAGTTAGCCAAAGAGGTCGTCAACACCCGTTTGCCAGCTAAATTTCTCGCCAATAAAACTGGCAATAGGGTTTTTAAATCCAATAAATATCAAAAGGATAGCTAAAATCTATCGTTAAAAATCCTACTAATTCTGATTTACTTGACCTCGATCCATTTTTCAAAGCGCAGACTTGGTTATATTTTCGTCTCAGCGGCTAAATGAAGCTTATCAAGCCATATTTTTTGTCCACACTTTTGTTAGTGTTATTTCTTTTTTTACTATAAAATGCATTTTTAATGCAGCATATGTTTTAGCCAAAAACAACCTATCTTGTTGTTTTTGAAAAAATCCCCGCCATACCACATCAAAATAAAGCATCACACAAAACAAAAAAATATCTCCTCAGCGATAAGAAAAGTTTTTATAGTCGCCGCATCGCCAAAACAGCGTATTTA
The DNA here is from genome assembly GCF_057180605.1 of Serratia sp. HNCC26DJ206. NCBI lineage: Bacteria > Pseudomonadati > Pseudomonadota > Gammaproteobacteria > Enterobacterales > Yersiniaceae > Serratia > Serratia sp. HNCC26DJ206. Next base: position 6,927 of record NZ_JBXUGP010000035.1, on the reverse strand, counting down.
TTTAATGTGAGCAATATGAGCATTACAGCGTTTATATTCCTTTCAACAGAAAGAGTGTGTGCTCTGCTAAAAGCCAACCACTCACAAAACAACCGCACTGGCTCCAATATATAAACCAAGCACTTCTCTCGGTTAACATTTTTAATGGGGAAAACCCATTAATAACAAGAGTTGATGGAATGTATGCCGTCAACTTTTATTAACGGTTTTATATTGCCAATATTAACAAGCAAATAAAACCAAACACGTTGTTATTAACATCATGATATGGATTTTTGTTTTATGAAAAAGCACGTAATTACCGCAACTGCATTATCAACCCTGCTGCTGACCATGGCAAACGCTCACGCTAACGCCCCAACTGCAGAGCTGAAAGTTATCGGTGAACTGACCGTTCCAACCTGTACTGTGGCAGGCCCTGATGATGGCATCTATGACTTTGGCAAACTGTCTGCCACCATGATCAAGCCGGCGGCAACTACCGCGCTGACTCCGATGACCAAAACCTGGACGGTTACTTGCGATGCAGAAACCTACCTGAACTTTGCACCGGTAGATAACCGTGCGGCCTCCTCCAGCGCGGTAGCTGCCACCAACTTTGGCATGGGGATGGTTAACAATACCGGGAAAATCGGTTACTACACCGCACAAATGCAAAATGCCACCGTAGATGGCGTGGCTTCCAGCCTGTTTACTTCTGACTCAACCACCTTTACCCCGGCAGCTACGGCAAACATCACTACCGGTCAGCGTTCCGGTTGGGCTACAGCAACAGCCAACACTCAAAAAAGCGGTAAGATCTTCGTTACTGACATCACCGTTAGCCCAGTACTGGCAAGCTCTGCCACCATGAACGGCCCGATTACTGATGACACCACTATCGACGGTTCGATGACGCTGAACTTTGCCTACGGCATCTAATCCAGACAGAGTTGCCCGCCCATGACGGGCAACGACCTGAACTATCAGCACTCAATTGACTTGGATTTTATTTTGTTATGAAAAAACACCTTATTGCCCTCGCCATGCTGCCATCTGTCATGCTGACAGTGGTGAATGCTCAGGCTGCAGCAACTACGGCAGAACTCAAGGTTCAAGGGAGTATTGATATTCCCACCTGCACCGTTGCCGCACCTGATAACGGCGTTTATGACCTGGGTAAACTGTCTTCTTCCCTGGTGTCAGCCAGTGCCACAACGTCGTTGGCATCAATGACCAAAACCTGGAGTGTGACCTGCGACTCACAGACCTATCTCAGCATCACTTCAACTGATAACCGGGCAGCAACGGCCAGCCAAACTGCGCCAAACCTCACCAACTTTGGGTTGGGTTATATCAACGGAACGGGCAAGATCGGTTATTATACCGTTTCGATGCGTAATGGCTTTGTTGACGGCGTCGCTAGATCGATATATTACGGCGCAAAAGGTTCTTCAACATTAACCGCTGCGCCAGCAGGTATCGGTTATTTCCTTGGTTCCACTAACCGTTATGGCTGGTCCGATACTAATGCTGTTCCTGTCGCCGGGCGAGTATTTACCGCCGATATGCGTATTATCCCGGTATTAGCCAGCACGGCTACTATGAACGGCCCGGTAACGGATAGTTCCATGATTGACGGCTCAATGACGATAAACTTTTCCTTCGCCATTTAATCATCGGTTTACGAATTAATTTTTCGGGCACAGCATCCTGTGCCCGCTATTTATTCCACATCTTATTTTATCACTTTATCTGACGGTAATGGTTTACTGGAGCACCAGAATGACAACGTTGCGTGTCTCGTTTTATTCGTTAATATCAGCGTGTCTATTATTGCCCGCTATTAGTAAAGCTGCGAATGAAAAGAGCCCGGAATTTGATCTTAAAACATTAGCTGCACTTGGCTATACGGCCGATATTGCCGAATTCTTTGGTAAAGAAGCCCGTTTCCTTCCCGGCGTTAATACCGTCAATATTCAGATCAATGCAGCTCGCTCCTATACCGTCGATGCGCGTTTTAACGCTGACGGACAACTTTGCGTTGATAATGCGCTGTTGGTTGCCCTGAAACTTCGCCAGCCCAAGCTCGCCTCAGAATGTGAAGAACTGAGCACACTATGGCCTACTGCTCTGGTCAGAACCTACCCTGGGCAGTTCCGTCTGGAGTTGATGCTGCCCGAAGAAGCTTTTGATCCTGAACAGGGCGATTTTCAGTACGGTGGGCACGCTCTGCTGCTCAACTATAACCTGTTCGGTCAGCAAATTTCTGGTAACAACGCCGACCTGCGCTTTTTCCAAGGGCTATTTGAGCCTGGCGTCAACCTCAGTAACTGGGTAGTGCGCAACCGCAGCAGCGTCTCCAGCGGCCTGGGCAATAGCCGTTACACCTCCGAGGAAACCTCAGCGTTGCGTGCTGTGGAATCGCTCAGATCAGTATTGCAACTTGGTCAGTTCGGCAGCAATAGTGACTCCTTCTCTGGTCTACCACTATTCGGCGCACAACTCTATTCCGACAGCGCACAGTTCAGTGCTTCACAATTGATCGTGCCGATTAAGGGCGTCGCAAATACCAACGCCACCGTCGAAATCCGCCAGCGCGGGCGCACCATTTACCGTACCGTGGTCGCTCCAGGGCCGTTCTCGCTGAGTAACATCAGCAACTTTTCCAATGGCATCCCGGCAGACGTCGAGATCATCGAAGAAGATGGCCGCAGGCAGCGTTTCTCTGTAACCAATGCGTTGGACATCAATGCCTATCAGGAAGCCAGCAGCTACCAACTGGGGCTCGGGCGTTATCGCAATCCTAACGCGACGGCAGATATGCCCACGGATGCTCCACTTTTGCTTACGGGTGAACTGGCTTTCAGCCCCGTCAGCCGCCAGCGGGCGACAACCGGTGGGTTGCTGTCGTCTGAATACCAAAACCTGGTGATGAAAAGCAGCTACGCTGGAACTGAACGCGGCTGGGTGGGTGGCGGGGTCGGCTATGCCCGGGGTAAAGATAACCGGCAAGGTTATCAGTTGGATCTGCAGGCTCAAGCCCATTTGGGGGTAAATGTCTCTACCTCCCTGTCCACACTTTACCGTTCAGAGGATTATCTGACCGCGGATGACGCACTCAGTGGCTTCGCCTATCGTCAGGATCCTGCCGCCCAGGCATTGCGTAATGCCACCAGTGCTGCCATTACCTGGGCGCATCCACGCTGGGGGGCGTTCTCCTATGTGGCTTCGCATAATCAGTATTATCGCAATGGCGACAGTGATATTGCCCATACGCTATCCAGCAGCCAGCGTTGGGGCAATGCGACGTTGAGTCTCAGTCTGCAATCCTCCGCTTTCGGCCAGTCGGCGTATGCCAGCCTGTCGTTGCCACTGGGCCAGGGGACACTGAACAGTCGGATACAGCAAGTGGATAATACTCTGTCTATGGGCTCCACCTATCAAGGCCGCTGGGGGGAAAACCGTGGCTATTCGGTGGGTGTAACAGGTTCAGAAAGTCAGCAACGCGTCAGCGGTAGTGCTAACTTGCGTACGCCTTACGCTCAATTAGCCACCGGGGTATCACAGTCGTCTAACCAGAGCCGCTCCGTTTCGCTGTCAGCCAGTGGTGCCATGGCCTACGCCAACGGCAGCGTGGCGACATCGTCACAAGCGATAGGAGATACGTTTGCGATTGTCGACATTCCCAAGCAGGGCAATCTGCGCGTGCAGGCTCCTGGCAGCGGTGCGACCCTGACCAATCGCTCCGGCAAGGCCATTCTGCCTGCGCTGCAACCTTATACGACAGCAACCGCGCAGATTGATACCAAAACATTGCCACTGAATATCAGGCTGAACAGCACGACCGCCGATTTTGCACTGGCGCGCGGTTCGGTTGCCAGCAAGAGCTTTACGGTAACCGAAACCCGCCAGTTGCTGCTGACCATCCGCGATACCACGGGGACTGCGCTCCCCGTTGGCGCAACGGTATTGAACGGCAACGGCAAATTTATGGGCACCGTGATCGGCGATGGGAACGTGATGCTGACCAATGATGATATCGGCCAACCGTTGCGCGTCAAAGCAATGAATCAGAGTGAATGCCTGGTCGATTATCAAGCCCCAACCCAGTTCGACGCCAACGCGTTATACGAAGTCTCTGAAGCGATTTGTCGCTAATTATTCCCGTCCCTGTTTTTCTTATTATCAGGGATTACACTTAAAACAAGTTCTGTTTACACATCGTGAGGTTTACTATGTCTATAACGAGCAGAAAAAATGCACACCCTCAGCTCCTGTTATCCGTCCTGCTCGGGCTGGGATTATTGGTTTCACTGCTGATGGTTACTCCTGCACAGGCTTCATTCAAGCTGGAAAGCACCGGCATTATCCTGAATGAAAGCGAAGGCCGAGTCAGCTTCAACATTCAGAATACCTCTTCAGCGCCATTGTTACTGGTGACCAAGCTGATTGATCTGGATGGCGGTAACCTCAGCAAACAGATCCTGATTTCGCCGCCGATCACCCGTATCGATGCCGATCAAAGCCAGCAGGTTAACTTTGTGCTGAAAAAGGGCGCGCCACTCACTCACGAAGTGTTGCTGAAAGCCTCGTTTGAGGGGGTCAACCAGGCTGCGGATAACAGCGCCAAAATGCCTATCCGCCAGGATATCGGGTTTATCGTACAACCGAGTTCTGTTGCTCAGAGCAAAACCCCGTGGGAAGACCTGAAGTTCAGCGTCGAAGGGCAACAGTTGGTGATGGCCAACCCAGGGAAACACGTTATCCGTTTGGCACCACAGATCACTTTATTGCCTGCCAATAAGGTGATTCCACTGGAGAATTACTATCTGCAGGCCGGCGAGACCAAACGGCTTGCCATTAGCGGCACCCCGACCTCGGTCACTCTCACGCCATTGAGCCGCTATGGTTTTAAACTGCCAGAGGTCACGCTGCCGGTCGGCAAATAGTTTAACCATTAGAGAATCTGAATTTGTACATCCGCCAATGCACCTGTCTGGGTGCATTGGCGTTTTTAGGCTAATTAATCAGGCAGTTTGTTATAAGGATTATCAATTAAATAAACCCATTTACCCTGCGCGTTTTTACGAAATACCTCGCTGGCAAACCACTCTTCGTGCACCTTTCCATTAATATCGATCAGCTGCCAGCGGCCGCTGCGTAAAATGATATCGCCATTCTGTACGGTAGTAGATGAATCAGGAACGCTCCGGACACGCCTATTTTTATCTGCCAGTATCTCGCGAAATCCTTCTTTGATCTCGGTTCGTCCTTTAGCCAGAGAACCGTCCTGCTTGACCAGAATGCCTTTTTCATCAAAAAACTGTGCAATACCTTCTACATCCCGCGCCGCCATGGCTTGGCCAAAACCGCTACGAGTGCTATTCAGATCGTCTGCGGCATGGGCACTCCCCATGACTGTAAACAAGAGCATAACAATGACTTTTTTGTAGCCGACTGTAAGCATGGTGCATACCTCGTGGTGGGGAAAAGAACCTGATTATGATAAGAGGCAGCAGGGTAACATTTTGTTAATATTATAAAAATAACGAATAGTGATTAAAAAGCATCCATACACCCTCACCTCACCGCCCCTCTCTGAACATCAGCCTGATAATTAGTTAGCAAGAAAAGTAAATTTTTACTTAGCACGCTATGTTATATCTGCCCCCCATTTTTTCAGTCACACCGAAAACCTATGGAAATGCGCAGAAAATGGTCTTTCTGAGCAAAGGGGTACTTGCGCAACGGTGCAAGTTATTATGGTAAGTATGGTCAGGTAAAAATGATAAGAAAATTGCACTCTTTAACCCAGGCTATCGGCTTGGCGCTGGTTGTTGGTACTGTTTCCTTCGCCGCCCAAGCTGAAATCACACTGCTAAAACAAGATCCACAGGCAGGTAATCCACTGAGCCGCCTCAACTTTACCGTTGGTGGCAGTATCCGCCCACAGGTCAACATCATGACCGGCGATGGCGATAACGGCTCTTATAAACGCAATGGCTTTGACGGCGGTACCCGCTTCCGTTTTGCCGCTGATTATTATCTTTTTGATGACATCAGTTGGATCAGTTACTACGAACTTGGCGTGAATATCCCCGCCCTGTTCAATTGGGACAACCACCATGCCGAGGGGGCCAACAATACCACTCGCCGCATGTTGTATACCGGTCTGAAAAGCAAAACCTGGGGGCAACTGACCTTCGGTCAACAGAACAGCGTGTATTACGACGTAGTGGGTATCAAAACCGATCTCTGGGATTACGACATGCTGGCCCAGGCGCCGGGCAACGGGATCAACGGTGATTACGATGGTTCCTACCGTTCGCGCAAAATGTTGAAGTACAAAAATACCTTCGATAATGCCGACGTTTATGTGTCATACCTGTTCAATGACGACGAATACCTGCCGGGCAAAAGCCTGCGCTACAAGCGCAAAGGCGGCGGCTCTCTGGGCGTGGATTATCATCTGACACAGAATCTGACCTGGGGCACGGCGTGGAACTATACCAATGCCGAAATGCGCAGCCCTGCCGATGGCAGCAGCACCACTTACGATCAGAATATCTTCGGGACGGCGCTGAGCTGGAAACCGGATAACTGGACCCTGAGTTTTGGCGGCGGTTGGTACAACAACTTCCTGACCACTAAAAAACAGTCAGAAACCAACTACTTTGCGGGTGATGCCTGGGGGATTGAGTACCTGGCAGGTTATACCGTGCCGGTTGGTCAGTATGCCGTGAAATCGGTGATGCCTTACTTTATGGGGGATCGCCTGGAGTACGTCAACGATCGCGATTATCAGCGCATCGACAATGGACTCGGGGTTGCGGTGCAACTGGATTACGGCTTCCGTGTTGACGTCGAACACGTTCTGACCTCCAGCACCGATAATCTCGGTGACATGACGGTGGTGCGTATGCGTTACGATTTCTGACCACTGAC